>SVSL01000005.1 GCA_015064315.1 Oscillospiraceae bacterium | reverse complement strand
GCGCGCCGCATTTGGAAGCCTTCTCCGCTACGCTTTGTTCGGCTTCCAAATGCGTAAAGATTGAACATAAAATGTGTATACAATCCTCTTGCACAATTGTTTACAATCTTGCTCTTGACAGAGGACGCCGGTCCCTACAGGTTTATCTATAATTTTAAAAAAACAGCGTAGCCGTGAAAATTGCATTTCAAGGCTACGCCGTTTTTTATTCTCGAGGCGTTATCACTTTTTTGAATGACTCAGCCGCTTTTTGATTCAATTCTTCCAAAGCAACCTTTGGGCGTTCTCAAAAAAGATCGCCTTTTTTTCGTCGGCAGCCAGGGGGAGGGCGGAGATGGCCTCCACTTCCCTTTTCTGATCGCTCCAAGGGCTATCGGTTCCAAAGAGGATGCGTTGGGCGCCAAAGGCGCGAACAAGCGCACAGAAATCCTCCTCGCTCAAAAGCCGTTCCTCCTCGGGAGAATAATGTCTCGGCTCGGATTGCACCAGAGCCCCGAGAGAAAACGCCGTGTCCAGATACACCGAGGTATCCAGAAGCGCGTCGGCAACAGATTCCCAGTTTTTCCAGCCGCCCATGTGCGCCAGCACCAGCTTCACGGAACCAACCTGCTTGAGGGCGTTCCGTGTCATCTGCGGCGTGCAATGCACCACGCCGGGAAAGCCGATGTCATCGCCGTTGTGGGTAACAACGATCAGATTATGCTCCGCCGCCGCGTCCAGAATGCGCAAAAAGCGGAGATCGTCAATGTCAACGCCCTGATACACGGGGTGGATCTTAATGCCCTTGAGCCCCATGCGGGCAATGCGGGCGATTTCTTCCTTCGGATTTTCCATATCGGGATGGATGCACCCGAAATAAACCAGCCCATCCCGCTCGGTCAGCGCGGCGGAGAGATCGTTGATCGATTCCACCTTCAAAGGATTGGTCGCCACGGGAAGCACCACCGACCAGTCGATGGAAGCCTCCTTCATGGATCGTTTCAGTCCTGTGACGGTACCGTCGGTGAAGCTGAGGGTATGGCTTGCCGCTCTCAATTTGGAAAGCGCGGCGTCCGCGATCTTATCGGGAAAGGTGTGGGTATGAAAATCGATGATCATACGGGGTTCCTCGTTTTCTGTTTGCTTGGCGTCTCTGTCTCCGATCAGTACAGAACCTCGTATTTGCCTCCCTCGGCGGTAACGGGGATCAACTTCTCGGCAACGTAGGCACCGTTCTGATAAATGCCCTTCTTCTCGCCATCGACAGCGCGACGGAAGGAAAGCTCGTATTCCTTTTGGCGGTAGGTGCGCTTGACCTGATACCGGTTCCAATCGGTGGGAACACGAGGCTCGACATGCAAGCCGTCAAAGTCTGCCTCCACGCCGAGAATGCGGTCAAAGCCTGCGTGGATCAGCCATGCGGGGGTTGCAGTGAACCAGGAGAAGAGGTTCATGCCGTAGCGCTCGGAGTCGGGACCGAAATGCACGTTGCCCGTGGTATAGGGCTCGCTGGTGCGGCGGCTGTCGGGATTGTCGATGTGATTGGGGATCAGGCGCATCATGGTATCGTACGCCTCGTCGTATTCGCCTCTTGCCACGTCGGAATAGATCTTGAAGGTTCCCGCGTGGAGATAGACCGAGCCGTTTGCAAAGGTACCGGGCAGCTGACCGCCAAGGGTGCCGCAGGTCTTATCGTAAACGTAAGGGGGATAGAGGAGCAAAGGTCCGAAGAGGGTGGTCAGATAGACGTCAACGGAGCGACTCATCTTCTTAATGCGCACGGGATCGTCCTCAATGCCGGTAAAGATCGCCCAGGTCTGAGGATTGAGGTAGATCTTACCCTCGGCACAACGGGAGGAGCCAACGGGGAGTCCGTCGCTCTTAAAGCCGTAAACGTACCAGTTGCCATCCCAGGCAACCTCGCGTACGATCTTCTTGTACTCGGCGTTGCGGGAGCGCATCAGCTCTGCTTTCTCGGTATTGCCCGCGGCATCATAGATCTGTGCCAGACAATCCTGTGCCCAAAAGGCTTGCATTGTTGCCCAGGCAGAGGTTGCCGTGCCGTTCTGATTGATGCCGGCAAGTCCGTCCAACCAGTCGCCGTCGCGCATCAGCACCAAACCGTTGGCACCGCGACGCTCATAGGCGTAGTTCACGGTCTTGTAGAGGTGCTCTTCCACCGTTTCGGTGGCTTCGGTATCAAAATAAGGCAGCTGCTTGTTCAGATACTCCATATCTCCCGTCTCCTGCAAATATTGCAGTACCATGGCGGGCGCCCAGAGGGGACAGTCCACAAAATTCTCCTTGTGGGTAACCCCCGTATAGGTATCAAAGGCTCTCATGGAGTGACCGTCGGAATAAAGATGAGAAAGCACCTCGTCCATACGGCGCGCGGGATAGTCCGCGCGGATCAGCATAGCACCCCAGGCATCCTGCAACAGGTCGCGGAAGCCGGCGGTCTGGGTGTTGCGGTTATAGCGAAGGGTCAGACCCAGCTGATGCTTGAGCCATACGTTGAGGAAACGCTCCAAATTCTTGTCGGGAAGTGAGCAGGTGTTGTAGGAAAGATCCTTCTGCCAAGCGGCAAGCACATCCTCACAAGCCTTCTCGGCGTTCTGACTGTCGGAAAGCGCATGCGCCGCCGAAAGCACCTCCTCACGGTTGGCGGAAGCCGCCGAAACCACCGTACGCGAAAGCGTCTCGCCCGTATTCAGAGTCACGTCGGCGTAAATATTGGCGTAACGGTAGGTAAAATCCTTCTCCACAAGAGCAACCTTGCGCTTGGAGGTCACGGTCTTTTCGGTCTTCTTTTCCATGTATCCTGTTCCAAAGCCCTCGATCACAAAGCTGCCGTAAAGGGTATCGAAGGGACGTCCGATCTCGGTAGCGGTGGCAAGATAGCCATTCTCAAGCAATTCCACGGCAACCTTATCGGCAGGCTTTTTGGCACCGATATCCTTGGTGTGATTGTGGAACGCCCACGCCTGCTGCGCGTGAATGCGGAAGGAACGGGGACGCCCATCCTTGTTCTTCAGCTCTACGATCCAGCACTCACAAGGCTCCTCCAAAGGAACGAAAACCTTAACGGTAAAGGCAATTCCCGCGCCCTCGCCCGAAAACTCGGACATTCCCGGCATGACCTTACACTTCAAGCCGTTGCAATCGAAGAGATTGAGGGTCTCGCCGCTCTCCAGGTCAACGATCTCCAGCACGCGAGTTCCATTGAGACGGCGCACAAGATAAAACTCGGGATCGTAAAATTTGGTTACGCGGTGATAGAAATTACCGTACACGGTATAGCCCTCTCCGTGATTTGCGATCACAGAGGCAAAGCGATCGTTGTAAAGCATATTCATCCATTGACGGGGGGTATCGGGATTGGTAATGGTATAGCTGTCCCCCGAGGGAGAAAATTCACCGTACCGCGTGGCGCGATCGTAATGCTCCTCGTATTCACCATACACGCATCTTGCATCAATGTTGTATTTGCGTTCGATTTTCTGTCTCATGGCTTCCATTCCTTTCGTTTTTAAAGTTCAATCATCCACACGCTCGCCAAGGATGTTGCGGTACTTTTGATAAAAGCTCTCAAAATAGCCGCCGTCCAGAGCCTCGCGGATCTTTCTGGTCAGGTTGTTATAGAAATACAGGTTGTGGATCACCGCCAGATGCATTCCCACGGCCTCCTTTGCCTTGAGCAAATGTCTCACGTAGGAGCGACTGTAATTGCGGCAAGCGGGGCAATCGCAGCCCTCGTCAAAGGGTCTGGGATCACGGGCATATTTTTCGTTCATGAGATTGATCTTGCCGTGCCACGTGAAAAGATTTCCGTGACGGGCGTTGCGGCTGGGCATGACGCAGTCAAAGAAGTCCACGCCGTAGTGAACCGCCTCCAGAATGTTGCAGGGGGTTCCCACTCCCATGAGGTATCTGGGCTTATCGGTGGGCATATAGGGCTCTACCGCGTCGATGATGCGGTACATTTCGTCGGTGGTCTCACCCACGGCAAGTCCGCCAATGGCGTAGCCCTCGCACTCCACCTCGCGGATCATTTTCATGTGCTCAATGCGGAGATCCTCATAGGTACCGCCTTGGTTGATGGCAAAGAGCATCTGGTTTTTATTGATGGTATCGGGCAGAGAATTGAGGCGGTCCATCTCAGCTCTACAACGAAGCAGCCAACGGTAGGTGCGCTCCATGCTCTGCTTGCAGTACTGATGGGTTGCGGGATTTTCCACGCATTCGTCAAACGCCATGGCAATGGTGGACGCCAGATTGGATTGGATCTGCATGCTCTCCTCGGGTCCCATGAAGATACGCTTGCCGTCGATGTGAGAAGCGAAGCGAACCCCCTCCTCGGTGATCTTGCGAAGCTGAGACAGGGAGAAGACCTGGAATCCGCCGCTGTCGGTCAGGATCGGACGATCCCAGTTCATGAATTTGTGAAGTCCGCCCATGTCCTTGATGAGCCCGTCGCCGGGTCTCAGATGCAGGTGGTAGGTATTGGAAAGCTCCACCTGACAGTCGATGTCGCGAAGCTCCATGGTGTTGACACCGCCCTTAATGGCGGCGCAAGTGCCTACGTTCATGAACACGGGGGTCTGAACGTCCCCGTGTACCGTGTGCAGAACGCCCCTGCGCGCCCTGCCCTCTTGCTTTAACAGTTCAAAATGCTTTGACATGATTCAAAGTCCTTTCCCGGGTCGTAAGAACACAGCTTACGCCCTGTTTTTTGATTGAATTTTTCTTTTTTGTCAGAACCCTTTTGAAAAAAGGTTCCGACACCTCCAAAAACTTTCACAAAGGAGGCTGCTATGTAAATGGGGATGTTAGTTTTTCTATCCGTAGGAGAAGACGGGCGACAGTCTTTCAACGCCGCAAAACAAACAGATTTTTGGCTCTTAATCGCCGTGTTATTTTTTGAAATGTAGGGACAGGCGTCCCCGACTGTCCGCAAAGAAAAAATATCGCTTTTATACGGTTGTCAATAGTAACCATCAACCAAGCAAAGATCTTTTGTTTTCGGACAGTCGAGGACGCCTGTCCCTACAAACGAAAAATCAACTTTTGTCGAATCGCCGTTTATACCGCGGCGAAGGTTCCTTTGAGCCTCCCTCCCAGAGGGAGGTGGCATTTTTTCCAGAAAATGCCGGAAGGAGTTTCTTGTTGCTCCGCACAATTGGGGTTAGAAAAGCAAATGGATCACCAGTTGTCCACCAGCCAGCACACACAGGTAAACGCCGACTTGGAAAAGCCAGAACAAAGCCTTGTTTTCTCTCCAATGATCCACAACCGAGAAAAGCGTAGTTCCGGTTATGATTACAAGCGGCAATCCGGTGAGCAGCCAAAGCTCGTACCGAACAATGGGAATCAGAGACACCACCATCCACAAATAATAGATGGGCATAGCGATCAGAACAGACAGCCCAAACAACCGCTTCCCCGTCACCGTCCCGCTTCTCTGATATTTTTCCAGCTTGGTCATTCCAAAATAACACACCGCCATAGCGGTTCCGTATAGCACCAAAAAAGCAAGAACGATCAATAATACGAGATCGCCCACCATGTCCCGGTAAAAGAAAAACAACAGGATGCACGCCAATGCCATGCTGATGTGTTCCTTGGCAAATCGCCCAAGAAAATCCAAAAGGATTTCCAAACGGTTGTTCTTCATATCAGAACCCCGTACGGTCAAACTGCTTATCCAGCGTATGGTGGGAAAGCTCCATTGCCACGGGTCTGCCGTGGGGACAGAAGGTGATGTCGGGAATCTCCATCAGCTTTTTCACCAGCCACTCGATATGCCCCTCGGCATAGGAGCGTCCGCCCTTGATCGCCGCCTTGCAAGCCGCCTGATAGAGGGCTTTTTCAAAGAGGATATCTCTTGTCAGCTTCACGCTTCCCGTAGAATTGAGGATGCGTCCTGCCATGGTTCCCAGCATATCGGGAACGGCATTTGTTGCGATGCCCTCGGGAATGGCATCGGCAAAGACGGTATTTCTGGCATAGCGCAGAGAAAATCCGATGCGATCCAATTCTTCGTGGTACTCCTTGAGTGCCTCCACCTCGGCGCTTGTCATCATGACCTCCACGGGGAGCATGAGCAGCTGAGAGGAGGGATTTGCACGCAGCATTGCCGCCTTCAATTCCTCAAAAAGGATGCGCTCGTGGGCGGCGTGCTTGTCAATAATCAGCATCTTATCCTCGATCTCCACCAGCACGTAGCAGTTGAACGCCTCGCCAATGACGCGCCAATGTCTCGCGGGAGCACTTTCCTTGACGACCTCACGGGGCGCTTCCTGCACAGGTGCGGGGGTGGGAATGGGATCGGGGGCTTTTTCGGGGATTTTGGATTCCACGGGAGGAATCGGCGTTGTCACGCGCGGCGCTTCCTCCGCAGGAAGCGTGGGAAAATCCGCAGGCGTTTGCGCAGGCTTTTCCACGGGCGTGGGTTGAGAAATTGGCTTGGGAGTCCCCTTGGGAATCTCCTCCGCAATCAAAGGAAGATTGCCCTTGGTGGAAAGCGCTCGGTTGGCGGTGCTTTGATAGCCCGAAAAGCGGTTGGCGTTTTCCTTGCCGTGGTTTGCATACGTGGCACGATATTCCTCGGCGGTCATGCGGATCTGCGGCTGGGGCTGGGTTCTTCCCTCGGGATCAAAGGAAAGCTGCTCCGATTTCATGCTCTCGCGCTTGCCGTCGCGCACGGGGATCTGTTGATCCGATACGCGGCTCTCGTATCCGCTTCGTCTGCCCTTGGGGCTGATGTCCAGCGTCATGGAGGGGCGCGTGATATTGTTCTCCAGCGCGGTTCTCACGGTATAGTAGATCGCCTCAAACACAGGCTTTTCGTTGGAGAATTTGACCTCTAACTTGGCGGGATGCACGTTCACGTCCACGCGGGAGGGGTTGATGCCAATGTAAAGCACGCAGGCGGGGAACTTTTCGGGGGGCATATAAGAGGTATACGCCTGCTCCAGAGCCGCCATGGCGGTCTTGCTTTTGACAAAGCGTCCGTTGATGAAGAAATTCTGATAATTTCGGTTTGCCTTGAAATTATCGCTTCTGCCGATATAACCCTTGATGGAAATGCCCTCGTTCTCGGTGTTCACCTCAATGAGTCGGGTGGCAAAATCCTTGCCGAACACAGCATAGATGGTGTTTTGCAGATTGCCGTCCCCCGCCGTTTCCAGCTTGACGTTGCCGTCCACGATGAGACGCAGAGCGATCTCGGGATGGGAAAGGGCGATCTTTTCCACGTTTGCTGTCACCGCCATGGATTCGGTCACGTCCTTTTTGAGGAACTTTCTTCTCGCGGGCACGTTGGCAAAAAGATCCTCCACGATTACCGAGGTACCCGTAGAGCAGCCCTGCTCGGTGAGTGAGAGGATCTCGCCGCCTCTCGCCTCCAGCACCGCTCCAAAGGGAGCGTCGGCAGTTTTGGAAATGATGCGCATATTGGAGACCGACGCAATGGCGGCAAGTGCTTCTCCGCGGAAGCCGAGGGTGAGAATGCCGTCCAGATCGGTTGCTTCCCTGATCTTACTGGTGGCGTGTCTGCGAATTGCCACGGGAAGATCGTCGGGCTCCATTCCGCAGCCGTTGTCGGTGACGCGCATAAAGGTAACGCCGCCGTTCTGAATCTCCACGGTAATGCGGTCAGCACCCGAGTCGATGGCGTTTTCAAGCAGCTCCTTGATGACCGAAGCAGGTCTGTCTACCACCTCGCCCGCCGCGATCAGATTCGCCACGGCAAAGGGCAGGACATTGATTTTTCCCATATGCGTTCTCCTTTCATTGATTGATTCTTTTTTCGCGGGAACCTTTTTTAAGGAAAAAGGTTCCCGCACCCTCCAAAAACCTTCACAAAATTTTTGTAGTGAATGAGGGATGTCATTTTGACTTTCGATAAATCATTCGCCGCTTTCCACGTGACCGCCGGGAAAGGTGATTCCCGACCACTTGGGATCCACACGGTCCTGCACCAGCACGTTGCCCATATCATCGCAAATCATGCACATATTGGCAAAAATAACCTGTTCGGGTGTTCTCATAAAAACTCCTTTTCCGGATGAATGATGAGGCTCCTTTTAGAAAAAACAAGCAACAATTTTCAAAAACCTAAGGCTCCCTTGTGCAAAGGGAGCTGTCACCGAAGGTGACTGAGGGATTGTATGCAAAAAACTTGTATTTGACAATCCCTCCGCCTCGCAAGCTCGGCACCTCCCTTTACACAAGGGAGGCTTTGAATTAATTCACTTCATTCTTTTGGTCACTACGATTTTTTCACATATGATTTATTCAAAATCGTTTTTGGGGGAATCTTTCAGACCTTTATAATCTCTGCTCTTCCCCCGTCGGATACGGGCAGATCGTAAATACCCTTGGAAAATTCTTTTGTTTCTTCCGAGATCAGCTCACCCATGCAGTTGTAAACACGGCAGGTGTGGGCGGCGGTCGGAATCTCAAAGCGAAGCGTCAAGCGATCCTTGGCGGTGGCGTTGAAGAAGATGATCTTCTCAAAATTCTCGCCGATCTCCAAAGGGGTATCCATGTATGCGGCGGCGATGATGGTTCCATCCTTTTGGGAGGTCATCAGACTGTAATGCGCCGTGGGATCATATGCGCGAAATTCTCCGTCAAGAAGCACCTCTTGGTGTTCTCTCCAAAAGGCAAGATGGTTTTTCAGCACCCAAGAATGCTCCTCGGAGATTTCATCCAACAGCACCGAGATCTGAGGAACCATAAAGAGGGTGGAAAGCAGCTGTCTTGCCACCGATTCTCCTGTGTCGTCGTCATGCCACTCCAGCATATCCGAATGCACCGCCGCGCCCCCCATAAGGGTTCTCAGCTCGCCCATGGCAAAGCGATTGCGCATAGAATCGTTGGGGCAATCGAAGACACGGAACATGTTTCCGTACTTGCGAATGACGGGGCCTGTGTAGGTCTGACGGAACTCGATCAGCACCTCGGGGTTGATCTCGCACAGTGCCTCGGTCACCTCCTTGAGCAGTTGATCCACCGCGTCCTCCAGGGAGGCAATGTCACGGCGGGGATCGCTCTCGGGAGTGTCGGCGCTCAGCTTGAAGGAGTCGATAAAATCTAATTTAAAGCCGTCAATGCCCCACTCCATAAGAGCATGGCGGTAAATATTCACCAAATAGGAACGCACCTCGGGATACCTTGGATCCAAGCGGTAGCAGCTATTCTCTCCCGCGTCCTCGTGAATGCCCAGGAGCATATCCTTGAATGTTTCATAAGCCTTGGAGCGTTTTCCCACAAAAGGAACCGAAAACCAAAACATGACCTTCATGCCCATATCATGGATGCGATCCGAAAAAGCCTTCATATCGGGGAATTTGGAAACGGCAGGTGACCAGTCACCGCAATAGGCAAAGGTACGCTCGGGACCGTCCATCTCCCAGCCGGCGTCCACGATGACAGTGTCCATGCCCATTTTCTTTGCCATTTCGCATTGCTTCACAATAGGCTCGGCACTCACATCATTGTGGAAGGAATACCAGGTGGAATACACCGGCATTCTCGCGGCGGCGGGAACGTATGCCGCAGGGTATCCGCAATCGGTCTGCCACCAGGCATCCACACGTGCCACGGTCTTCCCAAAGGGCTCTTGGGTGCGATCCAAGCGAAGGGTGACCTCGTAATGATCAATGGGAGCAACGGGCTCCTTGAACAGGATCACCTCGGTCAGCACCGTGGAGCTTTCCTCATTCACGCCCGAGCAGATCTTGCAGGGCGTCTTGGCGTCGGAAAGAGCAAAGGTGATACGATTTTCGCCGTTCTGCGAAAGAATGGCGTGAAGAGGCTCTCCCGAAGCAAGGCTTGCGGAGGAACCGATCTTACTCCAATCGGCAGGCAGGTATTGACGCATGCGAAGTCCGGTTCCCCAAATGCTGTACAGATCCACGCAGGGCGTTTGAAAGATCAGAGTGATCTTTTGGGGGACACAGACGGTGGGAAGCTTCACTGCCACACGCAGCTCCACGATCTCCTTCGAGATCTCGTTGGCGCTTGTCTGAACCGTCGCGTTTTGATTTTGATTGATAATCTGATAAGGCTCATACCACAGTTTCATATTGACAGTATCCTTTTATTGCAATCTTTTTTTCAGGTCAAAGAGGAAGGACATACACTCAAAGGGAGAAAGGGTGTTCAGATCCACGCCCTTGAGCTCGGCAATGATCTGCTCGTTGATGCAATCGTCAATGGTAATGAGAGTATCATCCTTTGCAACCGTCTTTTTGCGCGTGCCGATGCCCCCCTCCACGCTATCCGAAATGGCTTTGGAGGTCTCCTCCACCGAGGAAAGGATCTCACGGGCGCGCTTGATGACCTCGCCCGGAAGTCCCGCCAGCTTTGCGACCTCAATGCCGTAGCTGTCGTCGGTGGAGCCGCGCACGATCTTGCGCAGGAAGGTGATACTGTCACCGCGCTTTTTGGCGGCGATGTTATAGTTGACCACGCCCTCGAATTCCTCCTCCATGGAGGTAAGCTCGTGGTAGTGGGTTGCGAACAATGTTTTTGCGCCGATCTTTCGGCTATTGGTGTACTCCACAATGGCACGGGCAATGCTCATGCCGTCAAAGGTGGAGGTACCTCTGCCCACCTCGTCGTAAATGATCAGGCTCTTTCTCGTCGCGTTTTTGAGAATATAGGAGACCTCGTTCATCTCCAGCATAAAGGTAGACTGTCCCGATGCCAGATCGTCCGATGCGCCCACACGGGTAAAGACCTTGTCCACCACGCCCACGCGCGCCTCTGCCGCGGGAACGAAGGATCCGATCTGCGCCATAACGCAGATGAGCGCCACCTGTCGCATATAGGTGGATTTACCCGCCATGTTGGGACCCGTGATCAGCATAAGCCGATTAGCGCCCGTATCCAGCTCCACGTCGTTGGGAACGAAATAGGTATCCTTTACAAACTGCTCCACCACGGGATGTCTGCCGTCCTTGATATAGATCCCGTCACCGCCGTCCACCTCGGGACGCACGTAACGGTTCTTGGAGGCAACGGTTGCAAGAGAAAGATAAACGTCCAGCTCCGCAAGCTGCGCCGCCGTTCTCTGAAGCCGTGCGCTCTGCTCGGCAACAAAGCCGCGGATCTTTTGGAAGATCTCATATTCCAGAGCGCAGATCTTATCCGCCGCGCCGAGAATGGTAGCCTCCATGTCCTTGAGCTCTTGAGTAATATAACGCTCACAGTTGGAGAGGGTTTGCTTTCTGACGTATCGGTCGGGCACCTGAGAGATCAGCGACTTGGTGACCTCAATATAGTAGCCAAAGACCTTGTTGTAGCTGATCTTGAGGGTCTTGATGCCGGTCTTTTCACGCTCGGCATCGGCAATCTCCTCGATCATGCTCTTACCGCTCTTCATGATCTCTCGCAGATAGTCCACGTCCTTATCGTAGCCATCCTCAATGATGCCGCCGTCACGCACCGAGAAGGGCGCGTCCGCCTTGATGGCTGCCACGATGGTATTATAGATATCTCCCAGCGGATCGAGATCGTTGCAAAGCTTGCGAAGCTCCTCACACTTGCAGGTGGCAAGCAGAGAACGGATCTCGGGAAGAACCGCCGCCGTATTGCTCACGGCTCTCAGATCCTTGCCGTTTGCGCTTCCGTAAACGATACGGGTCACAAGTCTTTCCAGATCCAGCACGTGGGAAAGCAGCTCGCTCAGCTCCTCGCGAAGCATATAATTGCCGCAAAACTCCTCCACGGAATTCTGACGGTGCTCAATGGCGGAGGTGCTCAAAAGCGGATGCTCCACCCATTGACGAAGCATTCTCGCGCCTGCCGCGGTGCGGGTCTTATCCAGCACCCAAAGCAGAGATCCCTTTTTCTCCTTATTGCGCATGGACTCGGTCAGCTCCAGATTGCGTCTGGTGTTGATGTCCATTTCCAGGAACTGCCCGTCGGAATAAACGCTTAGCTCCTTGATGTAGGAAATGTCGGTCTTCTCGGTGTCCATGAGATAGGAAAGCAGTGCGCCCACGGCGCGGAGCATGGCGTGATCCTCCAAATGCTCGGGGCGAAGCTGATCGCCAAACTGCTCCTTGACGCGCGACACGGCATCGTCCAGCTCAAATCTTGCGGCTTGAGAATCGGTGAGCATCATATCAAGACGGCTCTCCACAAACTCTCCGATCTCGCCCATATGGGTATGGCTGAGGTTGCAAAGGATCTCGCGGGGCTCATAGGTGCCAAGCTCGTTGCGCAGTCTGGCATCCATGTTGCTTCCGTCAAAGGAGGTGGCGTACACCTGCGCGGTGGAAGCGTCGGCAAAGCAGATGCCGTACTCAAACTCGCCCATATACAGGGCGCAAAGATAGTTGTTCTTCTGTTCGGAAAGGAGGCTGCTTTCAATCAGCGTTCCGGGGGTGATAACACGCACCACCTCGCGCCGCACAAGCCCCTTTGCCAAAGCGGGGTCCTCAGTCTGCTCGCAAATGGCAACCTTGTATCCCTTTTGGATCAGCTCTCCAATGTATCTCTCCGAGGAATGAAAGGGCACGCCGCACATGGGAGCGCGCTCCGCCTCGCCGCAATCTCTGCCGGTAAGCGTCAGCCCCAGCACACGGGAAGCAAGAACGGCGTCGTCAAAGAACATCTCGTAAAAATCTCCGAGACGGTAAAACAGGAGGTAATCCTTGTATTGATCCTTGATCTCAAAATATTGCTCCATCATGGGTGTCATGGCGGGAGGCTCCTTTCAAGTGAATAGTGAATAGTGAATAGTGAAAAGTGAATAGTTGATGTAGGTTTTGCTTGCGCAAAACCAATTTTATTTGCAGTTAAAAGCTTGTATTGAAAAGCTTTGAAATTGAAAGCGGAGAACGCTTTTTTCTGTTCGTCTCCAAAGATTTTTTCACACGCCGCAGGCGTATTTCACCGATTGCTTGCAATCGATTTCACTCGCCATAGGCGAATTTCACACGGCGAAGCCGTATTTCACTGCAAATTCTGCACCGCAGAATTTGCTCAGTGGCATCCGCCACAGGTAGCGCAGTTGTGGGTGCAGCTCGAGGGCTCCTGACCGGTGATCTGGGTCATGATGGTGTTGTTGACCGCGTTCATCAGCTCGTTGACCTCTGCCTGCGCGCGATCCAGCTCCACGAATACGGGGTGCTGCGCGATAAGTCTGTAAAGCTCGTCAATACGCTTCTGAATCACCTCGACCATCTGCATATCTCTGTCAGCTCTTGCGACCTCTGCCTGCATTGCCTTTTGTTGAACCTCGTATTCGATCATATACTTCTTCAGCTCTGCGCTTCCCTCGTATGCCTTCTTGGCATCCTCCAAAGCGATCAGGCGTGCGTCATCCTTCAGCTTTTTGCCGAGCTCTGCGGCAAGTTCAAAAATTTCCATGGCAAATAAAACTCCTTTTTAAAATCAATATTTTATCGAAAATAGCATCCATCTAAAATTTTTAGCGTTCTAATATAATGTCTTTCCTTGAACAATTCAAAATCCCCTTTAGTCAATGTAAGCTTGACTGTTGCATCACAAATCTTACCCTCCAAGTTTTTGTATTGACTATAGTATTTATTGTCTTTTTCAGAATACAAGTCAGATGTGTGTAAAATTATTTCATGTTGCAGCAGATTATACGTATTTGTTAGTCCAAGAAGCGGTCTTCTTAAAAAATCCCGCTCTTTATATTTTACAAACGGAATTTCACCTTCCTTTATTTTGAAAGAAGTTTCAATCCTAACAATGTAAAAGCAATCACTTTTTAGTATATCTTCAGGGAAATCTCCCCTCCAAAAAACAATCTCTTTTTGATCTGTATTGAAGGTAGAAGCATGCAAAGCCGGGTACGCTTTAGATACATATTCATCTGCATTCTCAGAGCCATATATATTTTTGTCCAAATGAATCTTGGAAAACTGAACATGTCCATAACCCGTATAGTCAACCGATAATAAGTCACACCACTTTTTCATCGTTGAACAATCTTTCACAGACAACTCTTCAAATATTGTCCTATAAAAGTCTCTGTAGCCAAGCGACAAATCTCTTCTAACGGCATTCATTCGATCACTATAAGAAAACAATGATCCAAACACTCCCTCAAGCACATATTTCGGAATTTTTTCCGTCTCTCCGTTAGTTTTCTTTACAACAATCCATCCCCCTAACTCATGATAATCTTCTACCACTCCTTGAATGCCCGAATGATCGATCACTCTCCCCTTTTTAAAGAGCGTCTCTGTATTTTTATCCCCTTCATAATTGAGCTCGAGGTAACACAAAACGGTTTTCAAAATACATATATATTCTTCATAATTGTCCTCAAACTGTTTATAGCAACATTGTTTATAGGATACAGTAGTTCCATTCATTCTGAACATATCATTTATTTCTTGGCATACCATAAACACCCCGCCTGTAGTAAAAAAATCTTTGAGGTCAGAGGTTTTTTGAATTTTGTTTTTTGTCTTAGAATAGCAATCTTTATATGCAGTATCAAATGCTCCAATAAATTGCAATACACCAATCTTTCTTTTTTTTGCCATTCAAAAGGCTGCCGTCTTGCTGAACAAGGATTAGACAAATTTCCTCCTTTGTCTTCGTCTATGTGGTGGCAATACAGTCCCTCCGCTGTTCGTACTGCTTTTTTGTTTTTTGTTTTACATTCTGGTGTAGAAAAATAATCTCCTATAGCCCCACCATATTTCACAAGCAAGTATTCTACCAATGTCTCATAAGGCATGGACATTTCTTTAACAATTTCGGCACGTAACAATTCAATCTCTCCTTACTTACTTTGCAATCTTCTTCCCGTACAGCGCAAAAGCATCGGCACGGTCGGCAACAAAATCAACAAACTGTCCGCGATCCTCGGGCACGCCCTCAAAGAAGACGATCTTGTTCCCCTCGGTGCGCCCCGAATAGAGGTTTGGATTGTTCTTGCTCACACCGTCGCAAAGCACGCGAAGCTTTTGCCCCACAAGAGGCTGATTCTTCGCCTTGGCAATCTCGCCCTGAAGTGCCAGAAGGCGGTCAAAGCGAGCGTTTTGAATCTCTCTGGGAACCTGCTCCATCTCGGCGGCGGGTGTTCCCTTTCGCGCCGAGTAGATGAAGGAATAGAGCATATCAAACTCCACTCTGCGAAGCATTGCCAGCGTTCCCTCAAAATCCTCCTCGGTCTCTCCCGGAAAGCCCACGATGATATCCGATGTGATGGTCACGTCGGGCATCTTCTTTCGCATATAGTCCACGATGCCGAGATAGCGTTCGGTATCGTAGTGGCGGTTCATGGCTTTGAGAATCGTATCACTTCCCGATTGCATGGGCAGATGAAAATGCCGCGCGATATGCTTGGAATCTGCCATGACGTCGATGAGCTTTCGATCGGCATCCTTTGGGTGGCTGGTCATAAAGCGCAGCTGATAGTCGCCCTCAATCTTGTCCAGCTCCGAGAGAAGATCCGCGAAATCATAGGGGTATCCGCTGTCCTTGCCGTAGGAGTTGACGTTTTGTCCAAGAAGCGTAATATCCTTGTAGCCGCGCGCAACCAGCTCCTTGACCTCCGCCACAATGGGAGCCATCTCGCGGCTTCTCTCGCGTCCACGGACGTAGGGAACGATGCAGTAGGAGCAAAAATTGTTGCACCCGTACATCACCGAGACCCAGGCGCGGTAGTCGCTCTCGCGACGAATGGGAAGCCCCTCGGCAACCAGATATTCCTTCTCCTCGGGACAGTAGAGCCGCTTTCCTTTTTCCCGCTTGTCCCAAAGAAGCTGGGGGAAGCGGTGGATGGAGGAGGTTCCAAAGACGAAATCCACATAAGGGTAGCGGAATTTGATATCATTCTTGCGGTGCTCCTGCGTCACCATACAGCCGCAAACGGCGATGATGAGATCGGGGTTCTTCGCCTTGAGGTGCTTGTACTGCCCCACAATGGAAAGAGCCTTTTGCTCGGCGTGCTCGCGGATGGCGCAGGTGTTGACCACGATGAGGTCGGCATCCTCGGGAGCGCCCACGATCTCGTAGCCCATCGCCTCCGAGAGTCCCGAAAGCTTTTCGCTGTCGGCTTCGTTTTGCTGACAGCCAAAGGTCAGCACAAATGCCTTGCGACGAACGCCGTGCTCCGCAAGATAGGCATCGTTCTCGGCGCGCATCCGCGCAATATATGCCTTTTGCGCCTCGACCTCTTCACGCGGCAGAATATTGTTTTTGTTGATCACTGTCCATGCCTCACTTTCGGCAATACTTATCTCATTATATTATACAATAAAAGAGGTAAAAAGTCAAGGAGAAAGAGAAAAAAAGAGAGAATCCTAATTTTGAAAATTTGGGGTTTACAAATAGTATTTTTTGTGATATAATAAAACTGCCACACAACTGAATACACCTGCTTTCCATAGGTATGCCCATTTTTATTTCGGTAAAAATGCATACTCTTTTTTGGCGTATCTTATGGAAGGTGTCAAAAGTTGTGTGGCAGCAATCGGAGTTGTGCGTTTTTCGGTGCGTATAACCTCGGTTATGCGCACCTTTTTTGTTTTTCACCGAAAAAACATTTTTTAAGGAGGAACTTTTATGAAGAAGTTCAAAAAACAATGTTGGATCAGCACTTGTATCCTATTATTATGCGTAGCAATGCTATTGACAGCTTGTGATTCTGGTGAGAATGCCAAGCAGAATAATAGTCCTAACAGTCCAAAACAAACTTTCGAAGAAAACATAACCGTTCCTATAGATTCAGAGCAAAAGACAACGGGCACCGTTGGAACGAATGAAATTCCCACTCAGCCAACGGATCCCATAAATCCCACGGATCCTTGTATCAACGGTCACAAGTGCGAGAATAATGTCTGTACTGTATGTGGACTAGAGTTTAGTTCCGGGCTGGAATTCACTTCTAACCAGGACGGCACTTGTTATATTAGTGGAATCGGCACCTGTACATCCTCCAAGATTTTGATCCCCCCGACTTCCCCTAATGGAGATACTGTAACAGGTCTTGCAAAGGGGGCATTTTATAATTGCAATAAAATCACCAGTATCATTATCCCCAATAATGTCACAAGCATTGGCGATAGTGCGTTCCATAGTTGCAGTAGCCTTACAAGCATCACCATTCCCGATAATGTTACAAGCATTGGCGATAGTGCGTTCCATAGTTGCAGTAGCCTTACAAGCATCACCATTCCCGATAATGTTACAAGCATTAGCGATAGTGCGTTCCATAGTTGTAACAGTCTTACTGACATATCCATTCCTAATGGTGTAACAAGCATTGGACGGCAGGCATTCTACGATTGCGCAAACCTTATTAGTATATCCATTCCAAATAGTGTGATAAGCATTGGCGAGGGCGCATTTTATTTTTGCAATAGCCTTACCTCCGTTATTATCGGAAATGGTGTAGTTAACATTGGGCAACTGGCATTCTGCTGTTGCACCAATCTTACAAGTGTTACTCTTGGCAATAACGTGACAAGCATTGCCCCTAAGGCTTTCTCTGGTTGCAATAGCCTCACCAGCATATTTATTCCGGATAGCGTGGTCAGTATTGGTGAGGATGCGTTTAAAGGTTGCAATAGCCTTATCCAAGTGGAAAACGGAATATCCTATGTTGACAAATGGGTGATTGCCTGTGACACAAATGTAACAAATGCTGTTTTGCGCCAAAACGCAATCGGAATTGGCGATTATGCGTTCTCGGGTTGCAGTAATATTACGGACATCTTTCTTGGCAACAGTTTGAAAAGCATTGGCAAGGGAGCTTTCTCGCATTGCAGTAGTCTAACTAGTATCTCCTTACCTGATAACATCACAAACATCGACTGCAACGCATTCTCAAATTGTCGCAGCCTTACCAGCATATCCATCCCCAGTAGCGTAACAATCATTGATTGGCACGCATTCTCGGATTGCATTAGCCTTACTAGAATATCTATTCCTAATAATGTCACAAGTATTAATTGGTGTGCATTCTCGGGTTGCAGTAATCTTACCAACATCACCATTCCCGATAGAGTCACAAGCATTGGCTACTATGCATTCCAATATTGCGATAAACTCAAGATTGTTTATTATGGTGGCACAGCGCAAGAATGGAGTGCAATCGCCATTGATTCCGGCAACGAATCCCTCACCTCCGCCACCATCTATTACTACTCCGAAGTTCAACCCAATACCGCCGGCAAATACTGGCGATACGTGGACGGCATCCCCACGGCGTGGGAGTGAAAATGCAAAGTGCAAAATGCAAAATGAAAAGTAACGGGACGTCGAGGCGCCGTCCCCTACCGATAATCGCTTATTTTCCCTTCAACCGGTAGGGGCTGGCGCCCTCGACAGCCCGCATCCTCCAAATTTTCTTCAAGAACGGCGCCTGTCGCCGTTCTTTTTTCAAAAAATCCACATACGTATTGATTTTTTCATCACGGCATGCTATAATAATTCCAACAGAAAGGAGTGATCGGCTATGAATTCGAATCAGCTTCACACAAATCAAAGCGGCTCAGCGCCCACGGTTCTCTCGGAGCGTGCGGGCATTGGTGCCTGCATGGACGTCAAGGCGCACGGCGGAAGAATCTACGCCATCCAACGCGCCTGCGAAGGGCACACGGGCAGGCTCTCGGTTCTGAATGAAAAATTGGAGCTTCTCGCCACCTACGAGGGACTGGGGCACACCCGTCAGATCGAAATGATCGGAAACGTGGCGGTCATCAGCGCGCGGGAGGACGGGCTTTGGTTCTTTGACGTCAGCGAGATCACCCCTCGGCTTCTTTGCCACTACCGTACGGTGGAATTTGCCACGGGTGTGGCGCTGTACGGCAACCTCGCCTTCATCTCCTGCCGTCACTACGGTGTGGAAATTCTGGATATTTCCGATCCCACCGCCCCCCGCTACGTGGGGCTTGTTCGCGTGGGAGAGGTCCAGTCGGCAACCGTTTCGGACGGCATCCTCTATTGCGGTGCCTGGGGGCAGAAAAAGGTAGTGATCGTGGATATTCACGATCCCTCAAAGCCTACCGTTCTCTCGGAGATCCCCCTGCAGGGGCGCGGAGACGGCGTGCACGTAAAGAACGGCATCCTCTACGCCGCAACGGGTCAGCACGCAAGAAATCTTGTCAAAAAGGATCCAAGCGATCCTGCCTTTGGCAGAGGCAACGGCGTGGAGATCTTTGACGTGCGTGATCCCAAAAATCCCGTGCAAAAAAACGGGATCATCTTTGAAAGAGCCTACTGCGAGACCATGGATATGTGGGAGCCATCCCTCTACGGAGACACCTTGGTGGTCAACAATTCGATCCTTGGGGTGTTCGGGCTGGATCCCGAAACGCTGGAAACACGCTTTCGCTTTGTTCCTCCCGCGGACTGTGATCCCAACGCCGTGACGGGCGCAACGGTGCTTAACGGCAACCTCTTTGTTGCCTCCTGCGTTGATCTTTTTGCGGTACGTGGGTTGAAATTAGGCGATACGCCCCTCAATCGCACCGACGTTTTTCTGCCAACCGCTCTGCCCGCTCTTTCCTTCGAGGGACACGGCGCAACGCTGAAAACTGCATACGTGGGTGATTTTTCGGTGCTTTCGATGGATGCAAACGAATCGCTTTTGGCGCTTGCCTGCGCAGAGGGTGGCGTTCATCTCCTTGATAAAAAGACACTGGAAAGACGCGCCATTATTCAGACCGCCGACCAAGCCCTTGACGTCAAGCTTCACAAAAACCGCCTCTTTGTTGCCGAGGGAATCCGCGGCGTTGAGATCTTTGAGCTGGACGGCTTCTCCGCCAAGCGCATTGGGGGCTTTGCGGCAGGAAAATCGATCAATCAGATCGCCCTGAGCGATAGCGGAGGATATCTGCTCTGCGGCATCGGCTGCTATGAGATGGGAATGTACGACGTTTCCGATCCCGAAAGCGTCAAGCCTCTGTATGGCTATACCGTAGCGCACGGCATTTTTTACGGCAACAATTTTGCCTCCAAGAATCTTGCCGACGGCACCATGGTAGCCTTTTGCTTCGGTCCCGGTCTGCTCACCACCAATCCCGACAAGGGCGACTTTACCTTCCATGCCGTCAAATACACCCCTCGCTCGCGTTACACCGAGGAGGGTGTGGAGACCGATGGCGAAAGCATCCTGTATACCGATTCCAACAGCTACGTTTTCATTTCTCCCAAGCATGAAAACCTCACAAATTTGAACGATCTGCCCCACTATCGCGTAGGGGAAGGCTTTACGGGACTTTTGACCATGAACGACCGTCTTCTCATCGCCTCCCACCGCCCCGCGGGACGCATCTGGGCTGCGGATATCTCCAACCTGCAAGCACCGAAGCTGTTGGCAAAGCTTGATACCAACGTCTCCCCCGGAAAAGCCGTCATCGACGGCGACCGCATCCTCATCCCTTCGGGACGCATAGGACTTCTCCAAATGAAATTGCGCTAAAAAATCGGATCATTCTCTCCAATGGATTGAATGATCCGATCTTTTTTTCACACCTGTGTGCGATTATTTTTGGGGAGAAAGCAGAAGATCACTTTGTTCCCGATCGATATTTTTTAGCCTGTGTGCGATACATTTCGGCATACTTGCCATTTTTCGCCATAAGCCGGTCGTGAGAACCGACCTCGACAATCGCCCCTTGATCAAACATATAGATCCGATCCGCCATACGCGTGGTAGACAAACGGTGAGAAATGAAAATCACCGTCTTGTCCTTCGCGTTTTCCAAAATGGATCTGTTAAGCTCATACTCGGCAATGGGATCAAGCGCAGAAGAGGGCTCATCCAGGATCATCAAATCATAGTCGTGCGCAAACACACGGGCAATGGCAATCTTCTGAGATTCACCGCCCGAAAGCTCCACGCCCTTTTTATCAAACTCTCGCGTCAAAGGCGTGAGAATTCCCTCCGGTAGAGCCGCCAGCTTTTCCTCAAAGGAGGCGGCTCGGAGAGCCTTTAGAACAGTCTCCTCCTCTTGGGGAGTATATTCTCCTCCCAACACGTTCTCGGCAACCGTGGCGGCAAAAACCTTATAGTCCTGAAAGACCGCTCCGATATGCCCACGATAGCTATTAGGATCATATGCGGTAATATTCTGTCCGTTGTAAAGGATCTCTCCTTCTGTGGCGTCATAAAGTCTCATGAGAAGCTTGATCAGCGTAGTCTTCCCTGCTCCATTATAGCCTACAAAGGCAATCTTCTCACCCCTTTTGATCTCCAGATCAAGGCTTTTCAGAACCAATTCCTCTTTTTGGGAAAAGGGATAGGCAAACTGCAATCCCCGCAACGTCAGCGATTCAAAGGGAGGGATCTCGACGAGCTCTCCCTTGACCGTAGGCTGGTAATCGATAAATCTGCGAAACTTATCCACGTACAAACTATGCTCGTTGAACTTGGTCAGATAGTCGCTGATGGAGTTAACCTGCCAATAAAGCTTCATGGTGGCGTTAATGCTTGCGGCAAAGATGCCAAGTGTCAAGAGAGGATCTGTCAGCTTGCGTACGATCATATAGCCTACGATTCCGAGCTGAGTGACCAGATCCGAGCAAACGGTTACCAAGAAACGCAAGCCCAGAATCCTTCTCATCCACTTTTTCTCACAGGCAATATACTCCTGCATAATCTCCCCGTAACGCTCCTCCAACGATTCTCCAATGCCTCCCTGCCGCAGTTCCTTGGCGTAATCAGACAGATAGAATATGCGCTTGATGTAAGAGTTCTTGCGGTCAATCACATTTTCCTCCAAGGATTTGGCGTATTGAAGCTTATTAAGCTTGATCTTGAGGACAAAGCTGACGATCAGCGAAAGAACCAGGATCAGGGCAACGATCCAATCCATTGCGATGAGAACACCCAAAATGGTAACTGTAGCAATAATACGATTGAGAAAAATACTCAGATCCACCATCATTTTAGTGGTTCTGGCATCGGATTCACGAATCGCCCAGATGAAATCGTTGTAAAACTCGGGATCGTCATAGCAAGCCTGATCAAGCTCCATTGCCTTGCGATAAAGCTCCTTTTGCATCCCCTCGTGCAGAGCATAGTTGGCTTTGGGGCGATACACGTTGAGCATCCATTTGTTAAACAGCTCAAACAGACAGTTATAAGTGATCAGCAAAAGCGAGCAGAACAGGATTTCCCGAAAGTCTCTTCCTTCTTCAATGGCATCAAACAGATATTTGACGTACAAAACCTCAAAGATATGCCACATTCCGCGTCCTACCGCCTCGGTCAACGTTACCCAGATGTAGCCCGGCGTGTATCGGAAGGTATAGCGGAACATAAACCACACGTTTTTAAAAACGCGGATCGGACCGTGCTTTTCCTGCTTGGGATCGTGCAGTCTCATGCTTTCACCTCCCCGCTCATATCTGTATAGGTATCTGCTTGCTTGTGCCACATATCGGCATATTTTCCGTTCATGGCAAGCAATTCACTGTGGGTTCCCGCTTCGGCAATTTTTCCGTTTTCAAAGAGATAAACGCGATCTGCCATAGTGGCGCAAGAAAGGCGGTGAGAAATAAAGATCACGGTCTTCCCTTCACAGGCGGCAAACATATTGTTATACATTTCCTGCTCGGCAATGGGATCCAATGCCGAGGTTGGCTCATCCAAAAGAACAATTTCCTGCTCTCCCGCGAAAATCCGCGCAATCGATATCTTTTGCGCTTCTCCGCCCGAGAACATTACCCCCTGCTCGTCAAATTCCCGTGTCACATTGGTGTCCATGCCTCTTTCAAGCCCGTTGATCTTCCCCGCAATTCCGCTTTTCTCAAGGGCATTGGATACCCTTGTTCGATCCTCCTCGGTCAAATGACTCCTTAGCATCACGTTTTCGGCAACACTGACGGCAAAGAGTCGGTAATCCTGAAAGACACTCCCAAAGCGGCTGCGGTAGTTAGAAAGACGGTAGTCCCGAATATCTCGCCCGTTATACAGAACGGTTCCCTCGGTGGGATCGTAAAGCCGCAGAATCAATTTGATCAATGTGGATTTTCCCGCACCGTTATGTCCTACGATTGCGATCCTTTGTCCTTTGGAGATCGAAAGATCGACGCCTTCGAGAGCAGGCTTATCCTGATCCTTATAGGTGTAACCAACCTGCTTCAATTCCAAGGTTTCAAAGGCACCGGTCTCAGGGGCAAGGGGATCCTCCGGCATTTTGCTCTCGTAGTCCAAAAAAGCGCGTAAATTGTCGATATAAAGCGAATTTTCATCCAGCCTTAGGAAAACGTCTCCCACGTAATTGAAATTATACGCAAGATTGGTAACCGAGTTGATGACCACAAAGCAATCGCCCAGCAGCATATTCTTTTTGATCAACGTTTTGTAAGCCGCCAGCAGAATCGCGCCGAAATACACCACGATATCCCCGATCACATCGGAAAGATACGCGATCCACATCAGAGGATATCCGTACTTGTCGTAATTTGCTTTTTGTTCCTTGATGCTCGCGCTCATTTGCCGAAACATAACCTTCCACATCTCGGTCAGGCGCATCTCCTTGGAAAAATCCGAAAGATAAAAGGTGCGGCGCACATATTCCTTTTGACGGTCACAGATCTTGTTTACCTGATGTTTTTCAAATTTTAACCGATTACGCTTTTTGCCAATCAAAAGCGTGTAACACAACAACAAAAGCGCAATGAGAATAAAAACGAAATCAATGGTCATCATCAATGTAATAGTCGCTCCTGTGTTAATGACCACCCAAACCACATTGCTCAGGTTGTTCAACACCTGCCATGTTCGGTTTGACACTTCATCCGCGGCTTTGATGTAGGTATCGTAAAACGCGGGATCCTCAAAGCAAGCCAACTCCACCGTCCGTGCCTTATGCTGTAAACGCTTTTGAATATACGCCACCACCAACGGAGATTTTAATGACATAAAATAGGACTGGAATACCCAATACACCTCACACAGCACAGCGAAGCCAAAAATACAGCCTACCGTGATCAAAATCTTCTTCAAGCTCTTCCCCTCTTGCATGGCATTGAGTACGTAGCTGAGCAGATAGGTTCTGGTGAGAAACGCCGAGCTTGCCCCCAATACAGCGCTAAACAGTGACACGGGGATGATCCATGGGTGGGCTTTATGAATCAATCCCAGCATGTAGCGATTATTTTGCCAGGTCCTTCTCCAATCCGTTTTCTTTTTTGCTTGTTTTTGTTTCATACCAAAGCTCTTTTCATAAATTTGATATGATAATTTTATCAAACAAAACGGCGTTTGTCAACCCTGTTCAACCAAAAAGATAAAAATTTCAACAAATAGTTTAGATTATAATAGAAAAACCTTCCCAACAACCGTCGGGAAGGTCTGTCTACTTTATTGATAATTTTCCATCAATTTCTTGAACGCGGGCAGAGCGTTTTGGATCTGCTCGGTGCTCACGCAATAAGCGATGCGGACAAAGCCGGGGGTACCGAAATCATCGGCGGGAACCAACAAAAGCTCGTAGTCTCTTGCCTTCATGCAGAAGGCGCCCGCGTCCTCCACGGGGGATTTGACAAAGAGATAGAAGGCACCATCGGGATAAATACAGGTATATCCGTACTCGGTCAGCGCGTTATAAAGCAGATCGCGGTTGGTCTTATAAACCGAGGTATCCGCGGTCTTTCCAAGGCACTTGACCACCACTCTTTGCATCATGCTGGGCGCGCAAACGTAGCCAAGGGCTCTTCCCGCGCCGCACACGGCGGCATAAATGCGTCTTTCCTCCTCCAGCTGATCCGAAAGCGCAATATATCCAATGCGCTCGCCGGGAAGCGAGAGGGATTTGCTAAAGGAATAGCAAACGATGGTATTTTCGTAGTAGTTTACAAGGAAAGGTACTTCCCTGCCATCGTACACCAGCTCACGGTAGGGCTCATCCGAAATGAGATAGATGGGATGGCCGTACTCGGCAGACTTCTTTTTCATCAGCGCGCAAGCCGCCTTCAGCTTCTCCGCCGTAAACACAACGCCCGAAGGGTTGTTGGGAGAGTTGACGATGACCGCCTTGGTGTTGGGAGTGATCGCTGCTTCAAAGGCGTTCATGTCGATTTGAAAATCCTTGGGATCGGATGCCACGGCAACCAGCCTTCCGCCTGCCGCCTCCACGAATACGCGGTACTCGGGGAAGAAGGGGGTAAAGGTGATATATTCATCGTCAGCCGAAGCATTGAGCGCCTTGAGGGTAATGCAAAGGGATGCCGCCGCTCCGCAGGTCATGTAAATGCTGTCGGGGCTGATGCTCGTTTGGTATCTCGCATTGAGATCCTCGGCAATGGCGCGACGAACGCCTGCATCTCCCTGCGCCGAGGTATAGCCGTGGAGAGCGATGGGATCGGAATTCTTTACCAGATCCAAAATTGCCTCCTCCACCTCACGGGGAGCGGGCACGGAAGGATTTCCAAGGCTGAAATCAAACACCTTATCGGCACCGATCTCGGCTCTGCGGCGATTGCCAAACTCAAAGATCTCGCGAATGACCGATCGCTTGCTTCCCAGCCCGTACATAGTTTCGTTGATCATGTTGATAGATTCCTTTCGGAAAAAAATTACTTTCTGCGGATATCTGCCTCGGTCAGGATCGATGCGCCTGCCGCCTTGAGAGTCTCCAGTGCCTTTTCGTTATCATCGGTACGAAGCACCACCATGGCGTGCTTGTCACTTTCGCCTACAAAGGCGTACATATACTCAATGGCAATGTCGCCTGCATGCAAAGCAGACAGCGCGCTTGCCAATCCGCCGGGAGTATCATCCACGGCAAGACCCAGCACCTGATTGATCTTTACCACAACGCCGTGGTTGATCAGAACATTCTTTGCCTTCTCGGCATCATCCACGATCATTCTCAAAATACCAAAGTCGGTGGTATCCGCCAAGGAAAGCGCACAAATGTCGATGCCGTTGCTTCCCAGCTCTGCCAAGATTTCGGCAAGACCGCCCTTTTGGTTCTCTACAAAAATCGAAAGCTGCTTGATAAACATCTCATTTTCCTCTCTTTCCCGCATTATTTATAAAGATTACGGTTGTCGATGATCCTCTTTGCCTTACCCTCGCTGCGGGCAATGGTCTTGGGGTTCACCAAATGCACCTTGGCACCCAGTCCCAACACGTTGCGGAGCTCGTTTACAATGGTCTTTTCTACCTTCTCGATAGACTTGACGTCATCGGCAAAGAGCTCGGCGCTCATTTCCACGTTGATATCCAGCGTATCGGTGTTGTTTTCACGTCCCACGATGATCTGATAGTTGGGGGTCACCGAGCCTCCGATCTTGAGGAGCACCTCCTCGATCTGGGACGGGAATACGTTAACACCGCGAATGATCAGCATGTCGTCGCTTCTACCCGCGGGCTTTGCCATACGGATATGGGTTCTGCCGCAAGCGCAGGGCTCTGCGTTGAGGGTACAAATGTCACGGGTGCGATAGCGGATCACGGGGAAGCCCTCCTTGGTCAGGGTGGTGAATACCAATTCACCCTGCGCGCCGTAGGGGAGAACCTCTTCGGTGTCGGGGTCAATGATCTCGGCAATAAAGTTATCCTCGCAGATATGCATGCCTGCCTGGCACTCGCACTCGTAGGAAACGCCGGGACCCATGATCTCGGAAAGTCCGTAAATATCGTAAGCCTTGATGTTGAGCTTTTCCTCAATGGCGGCTCTCATGTCCTCGGTCCAGGGCTCGGCACCGAAAATACCTGCCTTGAGAGAGAGCTTATCCTTGACGCCCATTTCCTCAATGGCTTCGCCCAGATACATGGCATAAGAGGGGGTGCAGCAAAGCACGGTAGAGCCGAAATCGATCATGGTCTGGATCTGACGTGCGGTGTTACCGGCAGAGGTAGGAACAACGGTTGCGCCTACCTTGGTTGCGCCGTCATGGGCGCCAAGACCGCCGGTAAAGAGTCCGTAGCCGTAGGAGACCTGAACGATATCCTTTTCGGAGCCACCGATGGCGCGGATCATTCTTGCCACGCAATCAGCCCACATGTCAAGATCATTCTTGGTATAACCAACCACGATCTGCTTGCCCGTGGTACCGCTGGAGGCGTGAATACGCACGATGTTCTCCAAAGGCTCTGCAAAAAGTCCGTAAGGGTATTCGTCGCGCAGATCGCTCTTGTAAGCGAAGGGCAACTTGTGCAGATCCTCCACTCCGTGAATATCCGATGGCTTCAGACCCTTTTCGTCCATTCTCTTGCGGAAGAGGGGTACTCTTTCATACATTCTGGCAACCTGTGCCACGAGTCTTTCGCTTTGCAGCTTTTTCAGCTCCTCGCGGGGCATGGTTTCAATTTCGGGTTGGTGCATGGGGTAGCTTGCCATTTACAAACACTTCCTTTCGTATTGGAAAAAAATTAAATCAGATTGTAGCCTGCGTCAAACGCCTTGAGGTTGACCTCAAGTGCCTTGGGAGGAACGGTGGTTTTGATGGTCTCCACCCATGTTTCGTAGGGAATGTCGGTGTTTTTCGCCATCACACCGATGAGAACCACGTTCACAACACGCACGTTGCCCAGCTCGTTGGCAATGGCAAGGGCATCTACCTCGCAGAGATCCGCGGCGTCCGCGATCTTCTCAGAAAGTGCCTCGGGGTATTTCATCGCGCCGATGATCACGGGCATGGGAGCCGTCTCCTGAGCGTTCATGATCATCTTGCCGCCCTTTTTCAGGTAGGGCAAGTAGCGATAAGCCTCCAGCTTTTCAAAGGCAAGGATGATATCCGCCTCGCCCATATCGATAATGGGAGAATAAACCTTCTCACCGAATTTTACGTAAGTAACCACGCTACCGCCGCGCTGGCTCATGCCGTGCACCTCGGAAAGCTTGACGTCATAGCCCTGCGAAATAATGGCGTTGCCTAAAATACGGCTGGCAAGCAGGGTTCCCTGTCCGCCTACGCCAACGATCATAATATTCTTGGTCATGACTCAAACCTCCTTCTTCTCGATTGCGCCGAAGGGGCACAGATTGGTACAAAGTCCGCAGCCGTTGCACTGGGTTGCGTCGATCTTAACGGTCTTGCCGTCCTCGCCCACGGAGATCGCGGGGCATCCCAGCTTCATGCAAAGCTTGCACTGCTTGCACTTTTCGGTATTGATCTCGCATCTGCCGCTGTACTTGAATCTCTTGAGCAGAGCGCAAGGACGCTGGGCAATGATTACCGAGGGAGCTTCTCTCTCGGTCTCTTCCTTAACAACCTTTTCAAAGTTCTTCAGATCAAAGGGATCAGCAACCACAACGTGCTCCACGCCGATTGCCTTGCAGAGCGCCAAGAGGTTGACCTGACGGGTCTCCTCGCCACGGATGGTGTAGCCCGTGGTGGGATTCTCCTGATGTCCCGTCATACCCGTGATGGAATTATCCAGAATGATGACGGTATTGTTGCCCTTGTTATAAACGATGTCGATCAGACCGGTAATACCCGAATGCATAAAGGTGGAGTCACCGATGACGGATACCAGCTTCTTGTTAAATTCCTCGCCTCTTGCCTTTGCCATACCCAGAGCGGCGGAAACCGACGCGCCCATGCAGATGGTGGTATCAACTGACATCAGGGGCGCAACTGCACCCAACGTGTAGCATCCAATGTCGCCCGAAACCGTCAGTCCCAGCTTCTTGAGCACGTAGAAGGTGCCTCTGTGAGGGCATCCCGCGCACATGACGGGAGGACGTACGGGAATGGTCTCCTGCAAATCGAAATGCTCCTCGGCATCCTCGCCGAAGATCACCTTTTTGATCATGGTGGGAGTGTATTCGCCAAGGAGAGTAAAGGCTTCCTTACCAACGAGGTTGGTCACGCCCACGTTGCGGCAATGCTCCTCCACAAAGGGATCCAGCTCCTCGATGACGTATACCTTTTCATACTTCTCGGCAAAGTCCTTGATGAGCTTGGTGGGCAGAGGATAGGACATACCCAGCTTGAGGTAGCCTACGCGGTCGCCCAAAGCTTCCTTGGCGTAGAGATAAGAGGTGCCGCCGGTGATCACACCGATCTTAGCGCCCTCGGCGTGCTCCACGGTGTTGAAGGGGCAGTTCTCGGCGTATTCCGCAAGAGATGCTTGACGCTTCTCCACGGTCACGTGACGGAGCTTTGCATTGGCGGGCATCATCACGTATTTTCCAATATTCTTCTCGTAAGGCTTCAGCTCCACGTTCTCTCTGTCACAGATCTCCACCAGTCCCTGGGAGTGGGAAACACGGGTGGAAAGACGGATCATCATGGGGATATCAAATTCCTCGGAGAGAGTGAATGCAGCCTTGGTAAATTCCTTGCATTCGGAGGAATCCGAGGGCTCCAGCATACAGAGCTTTGCCGCCTTGGCGTAGTGTCTGGAATCCTGCTCGTTCTGAGAGGAATGCATACCGGGATCGTCGGCAACGCAAATGACAAAGCCGCCGTTGACACCGGTGTAAGCCGCCGTGAATACGGGGTCAGCCATGACGTTCAGCCCCACGTGCTTACAGCAGGTCATGGATCTGCCGCCGCCGATGGAAGCACCAATGGCAACCTCGCAGGCAACCTTTTCGTTGGGCGCCCACTCGGCATAGACCTCATTTGCGTCATAGGTCGCGATGGCTTCGGTGATCTCGGTGCTGGGGGTACCGGGATAAGAGGAAACCACTCTGACTCCCGCCTCATACGCGCCGCGTGCTACGGCGTGATTTCCAAGCAATAATTTTTTCATGTTTATGTAACCTTTCTTCGTTTACTCTTCGATCTGCTGTGCCACTACGCTGTCGCCTGCATACATCTTGCG
Organism: Oscillospiraceae bacterium; assembly: GCA_015064315.1. Lineage (GTDB taxonomy): Bacteria > Bacillota > Clostridia > Oscillospirales > CAG-272 > UMGS1865. The sequence goes on along the minus strand of SVSL01000005.1, from coordinate 38,177 downwards.
CAGCTTGGGCTTTTCGATCTTACCCGTGGGATTTCTGGGGACCTCTGCAAAAATATATCTGTGGGGTCTCTTATATCTGGGAAGTCCCGCGCAAAAATCGATCATCTCGGCATCATCCAGGGTAAAGCCCTCCTTTGCCTCCACAACGGCAACGGCGATCTCGCCGAGGCGTCTGTCGCGGACACCGATCACGGCAACGTCCTTGACGGCATCGTGACGGCGGATGTAATCCTCGATCTGAACGGGGTAAATGTTCTCACCGCCCGAAATGATCACGTCCTTCTTGCGGTCTACCAGATACAAAAATCCCTCCTCGTCCTCACGCGCCATATCGCCCGTGTAGAGCCATCCGTCGGGGGAAAGCACCTCGGCGGTGGATTTTTCATCGTTGTAGTAGCACTTCATCACGCCGGGGCCCTTGACGGCAAGCTCACCGACCTCACCCTTTGCAACCTCGTTGTGATCGGAATCAAGAATCTTGACCTCCCAACCGTAGCCCGCCTTACCGATGGCGCCCACCTTGTGGGGGTTCTCCACGCCAAGATGCACGCATCCGGGACCAATGGATTCGCTCAGACCGTAGTTGGTGTCGTACTGGTGATTGGGGAAATATCCAAACCATCTCTTGATCAGGCTGGGGGGAACGGGCTGTGCGCCGATGTGCATCAGACGCCATCTGGAGAGATCATAGTGGGAAAGCTCAATGTCACCGCGATCGACGGCATCCAGAAGATCCTGCGCCCACGGCACCAAGAGCCAAACGATGCTGCACTTTTCCTCGGAGACCGCCTTGAGGATCCACTCGGGCTTCACGCCCTTGAGAAGCACAGCTCTGCCGCCAACGATCAAAGAACCGAACCAGTGCATCTTGGCACCCGTGTGATAGAGGGGCGGGATGCAGAGGAAGACGTCGTCCTTGGTCTGTCCGTGGTGGTTCTGCTCCACACGGCAGGAATGCACCAGTGCCTCGTGGGTGTGTAAGATCGCCTTGGGAAAGCCTGTGGTTCCCGAAGAGAAATAGATTGCGGCAAAATCCTGTTCTGTCAGCGAGATCGCGGGATCGCTTGCCGAGCAGTAATTCACCAGCTTATCGTAGCTCTCGGCAAAGCGAGGGCAGTCGGCACCTACGTAAAAATTGAACTTCACCTTGGGAATGCGGTCGCAGATCTCCTCCACGCGTCCGATAAACTCGGGGCCGAAGACCAGCACCGAAACATCCGCCAGCTTGAGGCAGTAGCGGATCTCCTCCGAGGTGTAGCGATAGTTCAGCGGAACGGCAAGAGCACCCGTCTTGAGAATACCAAAGTAAATGGGAAGCCACTCCAGACAGTTCATGAGCAGAATGGCAACCTTATCCCCCTTTTTGATGCCGCGAGAAAGCAGCAGGTTGGCAAAGAGGTTGGATTTGCGGTCAAACTCCTCCCAGGTCATCTCGGTACGAACCGAGGCACTGTTGGGGTTGGACTCGATGAGGGAGAATTCCTTCCAGGTAATTCGCTGATTGGTTTGCGCCTGGGGATTGATTTCCACCAGCGCCACGTCATTGCCAAACTCCTTGGCGTTCCGTGTCAAAAAATCGGTAATAATCATGTTCTTTTTTGATCCTTTTCTTTATCTATACCTTATATTATAACTCTTTTCAGAGGTTCTGTCAATCTTTTTCTGCATTTTTCAAGGCAGAAAACGCTTCTTCTACTTGATTTTCTACCTTTTTGGGGGCAAGAAGGCTAACAATGGGAACAATCACCAGCCCCGCCAGCATAACGAACGCGCCGCAGTTGATGGGAGAACGCAGCCACGCGGGAAACAGGGAGGGCGCAAAGGTGTTGACCAGCATGACAACCGTGCCAAAGCCGAAGCATACCCAAACCGATGCTCCGGAGGTGCGCTTCCAGTACAAGCCGTAGAGGAAGGGAGCGAGGAACGCCCCTGCCAACGCGCCCCAGGAAAGTCCCATGAGCTGAGCGATAAACGCAAATCCAAACTTGTACTGCAAAACGGCGATCACCGAGGATACCGCCACGAAGAAAACAATGAGCACACGCATGATGAGAACCTGCTTTTTCTCCTTCATCTGACGCTTCCCTTTGATCAGATCCAGCGTCATGGTGGAGGAGGAGGTCAATACCAGCGAGGACAGGGTGGACATGGATGCCGAAAGCACCAGCACCACGATGACGGCAATGAGCAGATCGGGAAGCTTTTGGAGCATGGTGGGAATGATCGCGTCGTAGATCACGCCCTTTTCATTGGTGGGAACCTCCGCGGCGTACAGTCTGCCAAAGCCTCCAAGGAAGTAGCATCCGCCGGCAACCACCAGCGCAAACACGGTGGAAACGACGGTTCCCTTCCGAATCGCCTGCCGATCCTTGATGGCGTAGAATTTTCCCACCATCTGCGGAAGCCCCCAAGTACCGAGAGAGGTCAGAATGATCACGCAGATCAGATTGAAGGGATCGGGGCCCAAGATCGAGGTAAAATCCCCTGTGGCAACGCTTTTGTCGGAGATCTCTCCAAGAGATCTGACCGCCTCGGTCAAGCCGCCGTTGGTATTGAGCACCGCCAGCACCACGGCAACAATGCCGATGAGCATGATCATTCCCTGCAAGAAATCATTGATGGCGGTTGCCATGTAGCCGCCTGCCACCACGTAAACGCAGGTCAGAATCGCCATTGCGACGATGCAGACCGTGTAGTCCACGCGGAACGCCATCTCAAACAGACGGGAAAGTCCGTTGTACAGGGATGCGGTGTAAGGAATGAGAAATACGAATACGATGAGAGCTGCCGCGATCTTGAGAGCGTTTGATCCGTAACGCTTGCCAAAAAAATCGGGCATGGTGGAGCTTCCATAGTGCTGCGCCATGGCGCGGGTGCGCGATCCAAGAACCACCCAAGCCAAGAGAGATCCGATCAAGGCGTTTCCAATTCCGATCCAAGTGGAAGCAAGCCCGAATCTCCAGCCAAACTGCCCGGCGTAGCCGATGAAGATCACCGCCGAAAAGTAGGAGGTTCCGTATGCGAAGGCGGTAAGCCAAGGGCCTACCGAGCGTCCGCCAAGAACAAAGCTGTCCACGTTTGTGGAATGCTTACGGCACGTGACACCAACGAGAACGGTGATGCCGACGAAAACAACGAGAAGTAAAATTTTGATTGTCATAACAACCTTCCTTTCTTTTTTTGGGAGAATCCATCTCCTTTTTTTGAGAACGAAGGGACAAAAAAACCCGCCCTCCGCGAATAACAGAGGACGGGATATACTTATCTCGTGATACCACCTCAATTCACCGTATCCTCACGAATACGGCCTCATAGGGTACTAACATACCCTTTACGCGATAACGGGCGCACCCGATGCACTCTACCGGAGCCGTATGGGATGGATCGGATCCCGACTCTTTCGGTACACAACTCTCGGAATGTATTCACTCTCCCGTTCCGTCTGTCTCGCACCAACCGACAGCTCTCTGTACGGATGCTTGGAAGAAGCTACTTCTTTCCGGTCATCGTTTTTGTCCGTGCCTTGCGGCACGATCTTGGTGTTTTAAAAACAAGCTTATTATAGCACTTTCCGAGGCATTCGTCAATGTGCAAATTGAACAAAATTCAAAAAAATCTTTGTGAAACCTGCAAAAAAAGAGGATCGGCAAATGCCGATCCTCAGAAAAATCATATCAGTTGGTTTTTGCGTAGGTCTCTACGATCTTTGCAAAGGAAGAATCCCAGCTATCCTTGTTGGTTGCGTATACCGAGCTCCAGCTGTTCTGCTCAGGCTTGGTGATACAGCTCTTGAGCGAATCCTTGGGGTTGGTGGAATATGCGCAAGAATAGAGATAGATCAGGTCAAAGGTTACGCTGTCGCGAACCAGATCGTACATGGGAGACAGCTTCTCATCGGTTGCGTAGCGAAGCTTAACGTAGGTATCAAAGTAAACGGGACCTACCTGACGATAAGACTCGGATGCCATGCACTCCAGAACCGCGGAAGCAACGTCAAGGTCAGACGCATTGAAGGATGCGCACCAAGTATCGTAGGTGTTGGAAAGGTGGGTGTAGTAGCGAGGCTGATCAGCAGTGAGCTTGGGCAGCGGAACTACGCCGTAGTGCATGGTAGACTCAGCATCCTTGAGCGCACTGGTCATAAGAATACCTGCGCTGTAGAAGTAAGCGCGCTCATCTACGAAGATCTTGTGCTGAGAAGGGTCATTGATAAGGGTATCGTTGGTGGAATAGAAGTTGACCATCTTGTCAACGTAATCCTGCATTTTGGGATCTCCTATCAAGGAGGTGATCTCACCGTTGCTTACCTCTGCATACTTGTAGCCAAGCGCAAAGAACCATGCGTCACGCTTTGCGGCAGTTGCGTTTACAAAGCCGAATACGTCTTCCTTATCAACGCCGCCGTCTGCGTTCTTATCCTCATAGGTGTCCTTGATCAGCTCAGCCAGCTTATCAATGGTCCACTCGTTCTTCTCAACCAGATCATAGGGGCTCTCAATGCCTCTGGTCTCCAGCAGATCGTTGTTGAAGAACATCGCCATCATGTTTTTCAAAAGACCCAGGTCGTTACTCTCGGTAACGGCATACAGGGTATCGTTTACCAGAATCTCGCTCAGCAGCGACTGAGGCCACCAGGGAGCGGTCAGATCCAGATAGTTGTCCTCATCGTACAGGTTGGCGGTAAAGCCGTTTGCTGCCAGCATGTAAGGAACCAGGTTGTAGCAAGCCATCAGATCATAGGGATCGGTGGTGCAAGCAGTTTCCACTTCCTTTTGGAACTCGGTTCTGCTACCCCAGTCACCGTTTACGAAGTTCCAAGAAAATTCTACGCCAAGACGATCCTGAACGGTCTCGTTTCTTGCATAGATGATGTTCTTAATGGGTTCACCCTCAACCTCTTCTGCGATGTAGAACTGAGACTGGTACTTTTGTTCACCCAAAATTCTGATGGTGCGGTCAAAATTGAGATCATTACCCAAGTCGTCAATGATAAAGCCCTCAGCGTCGGTCTCTGCACCCAGATCACCGCCTTCGGTGCCGCCGATCTCGCTTCCCTCGCCGGAAGCTGCGCCATCGGTATCATCGTCCTCGGTAGCGCACGCAGCAAATACCGAAACCAGCATACACAGAGACAGCATCAAAACGATGATTCTGAGCCACATGGATTGTTTTTTCATGTTTTTTCTCCTTTTTTTGTTTTTCAGAAAAAATTCCGTACTTATATTGTAGCATTTTTTTGCGGCAGTGTCAACAGAATTTTTGCACAATTGAAAAAATTAACAAAAAATCGTCAAAAGCAACATAAAAAAGTAAAAAAGGATAAAAACTATATACAAACGTAAGGGCAGACTCCAAGGAGTCTGCCCTGCGGGTTCGGATATCAAATTATTTTACGTAGGTAGCCAGAATTGCATCAAAGCCGTCGTCCCAGGTTGTCTTATAGGTTGCAAGCTTGGAGGACCAGTTGTAAGTACCGGACTTGAGCGTGCACCACTTCACGATTTCCTTGGGCGCATTGTTTGCATCTGCGTATGCGCAGGTGTAGAGGTAGATCAGGTCAAAGGTTACGCTGTCGCGAACCAGATCGTACATCTCGCTCAGTCTCTCATCGGGGGCATAGCGAAGCTTGATGTTGGTATCATAGTACATAGGACCGATCTGACGGAAGGACTCGGAAGCCATGCACTCCAGCACTGCGGTGGAAAGCTCCATGTCGCCCGCATTGAAGGAAACGCACCAGGTATCGTAGGTGTTGGAAAGGTGGGTGTAGTAACGCTCCTGCTGAGAGTTCAGCTTGGGCATGGGAACTACGCCAAAGTTGATATTGGCATCGTTACAAGGCTGACCCATGTAGGTTGCGCCGTTGTAGAAATAAGCGTTTTCGTTGTAGAACAGCTGACCCTGACCCAGTCCGCCGTAATCCTTGGTATCGGCAAGCATAATGTCCTTGCTATCGTAGAAGGTTACCATTCTGTCCACGTATTCCTGAATTTTGGAATCATTTACGTAGGAAACAACCTCATCGCCAACCTTCTCGGAAAGTCTGTAGCCCAGAGCGTAGAACCAAGAGTCACTCTTGGAGGTGGTAGCGTTGATAAAGCCGTAAACATCTCCGCTATCTGCCTTGCCGTCACCGTTCTTATCCTCGTAGGTATCCTTGATCATGGTAGAAAACTTTTCAACGGTCCACTCGTTGCGCTTCACCAGATCGTAGGGGCTTTCAAGACCTCTTGCCTCCAGGAGCGTGTTGTTAAAGAACATTGCCATCATGTTTGCCAAAAGACCCTTGTCGTTGCTCTCGGTAACGGCATACATGGTATCGTTTACCAGCAGCTGCTCTACCTGAGACTGAGGCCACCAGGGAGCAGAAAAATCAATGTAGCTCTCCTCGGTGTAAAGATCGGCACAAAGACCCTGCTGTGCCAGCATATAAGGAACCAGATTGTAGCAGATCATAGCGTCATAAGGGTCTGCCTCGCACGCGGCGGAAACTGCCTGAAGGAAGGTGTTTCTGGAGCCCCACTCACCCTCGGCAAAATCCCACTTCAGTTCAATTCCGAGGCGATCCTCAACGGTCATATTTCTGTCGTAGATCGACTTGGCAACCAGATCGTCACCAATGTCCTCTTCCTTCATGTAGAACTGATGCGTATACTCCTTAACGCCAAGAATGCGAACGGTGGTATCGAAATTGAGATCCCCGGGAAGATTGTCAACGGGATATCCGTTCTCGTCGGTCTCAACCTCAATGTCCTCTACCGTGTTGCTGCCGTTGCCCGTGCTACCGGCTTCTTCGGAAGTTGCCGTGCCGCCGTCGCCGTCATCCTCTTCGGTAGCGCAAGCCGCAAACGTTGAAACCAGCATCGCCAACGCCAGTGCCAGAACAAGAATTCTGAGCCACAAAGATTGCTTTTTCATGTCTGTTCTCCTTTTTGAAAAAATTGGGGACGGTCGGGCAAAATCACTTTCAAAGCAAGCAATCGGGCCCTGCCGTTATGGGTCTATTGTAACATGATTTTTTGCATTCGTCAACACAAAAAGAAGCTTTTTCATTCAAGGAAGAAAAAATCGGCAGTTTTCACAAAAAACAAGAATCAAAAATGGCAAAAATAACACCCCCGAAAGCGGGGGTGCTTCAAAATAACAGTAAAAAAATACAACGTCACAAAAAGAAAATACAACTCTTTCAAATCAGCTTGTCGGCAAGGAGCCTCAGCCTTCCCTTTCGGTTCTGACCGTCAAAGCCGCGCAGAACGAATCTGCCGTGTCCGCGAACCGAGATCACCGCAGGCGGTGTCAGAAGCAGATCGGTGCGCTCCACCGGCTCGTAATCCACCTCCACAAGTCCCGACCGAACGGTATTCTGCGCCTGCTCGCGGGAAAGATTGGTCAGAGACGCCACCACGGCATCAAGGCGCGGAGACGCCACGGTATCGCGGATGGGCCGGTAATTTCTGCCGTCGGTAAATTCTTCGTCCACCTCATAAGGACGGCAACGGACCGTGTCCGACGCCACCTTTGTCAGACTTTCCATGAGGAATTTCCCAACGGTCTCGGTGCAAAAGACCACGGCGTCCCCGTTCTTCTGCACGGCAAGATCCCCGAGGGCATCGCGCTCCAGTCCCAGCCCCAAGATCGCTCCCAGATAATCGCGGTGATTCAGCGTCCGGAATCCGCTCCGCACCACACGCACGGAAAAGATCTCCCGCGCGGCAAGCTCATCCAAAAGCGCAAGGATCTCCTTTGGCGGTGCGGAATCCTTGGGCGCGGACAGGCAGAGCAGGAGGTATTCGGGCAGAAAGAACAGGCTCTTCCGCTCTGCGCCCTCATAGCCGCCCCACATCCACGCGCTCTCCCACGCACCCGTGGAGCGCAGAAGCCGCTCGGCAAATCTGCATTCCCCGGGGGTCAAAAAGGAGATGCAAGAGGGGATCCCCTTCTCGCACCTCGTCAACGCATCCTCTATGCGCGCCTGCAGAAGCGTGCGCTCTCCCGTTCCTCTCTCACTCATAACACCGAAAGAAGAACCTGCGCAAGCACCAAAAGCAACCACGTCAGGGTATAGGGAATATCCATAGGAACCCCTTGAAACCAATTCATGCGCTCGCACAGAATCCGCACGGGAACGGTGATCGGCTCGGTCAGAACGTATAAAAAGCCCGACACACGCCACTCTCCCATGGGATCAAACCATGATAGGATCGCCCGCACGAAAAAAGCAATGCCGAGTACCTCTAAAAAGACCAGCACCGTTTGCCTGAGAAAAAACAGAACCGAATCTGCAATCATGATAAAAAACTCTGCTCCTTCCAATGGATTACAAATTGCCGCAGCCTGTAAGCTGCGGCAATTCGACTCGAAAAACGAAAGCGTGGATTAAACCTCCTCGGTAACCGCAGCTTCCTCATAAACCTCTTCGTATTCCTCGGTCTCCTCTGCGGGAGCCTCGGCAGGCTCCTCCTGCGCAAAGCCGGAAATATCCACACCTGCGGGAGAAACCACAATGGTATGCTTGTTGGTTTTGATCATCTCGCCGCCCAGCACGTAGGCAACGCCTGCCAAAAAGTCCACCAAACGGTGTGCCTGCTCCTTGGTCAGACCGCCGATATCCAAAAGAACGATGCATCCCTCCTTGAGCTTGTCGGCAATGCGAGTTGCCTCGGTGTGGCTCTTGGGCTGCAGCAGCTTAAGGGAGACCTTATCGGGAGTTGCGGGATGGATCTCGGGCTCCTTTCTTGCAGGGCTGCTCAGGGCGGACACCTGAGATTCGGCATCCTCACCGGGCATATCCATTTTCAGATCGTCGGGGTTGAAGTAGATATCGTCGTAATCCTCTTCGATATCAGCCGGATCGTTTCTTACAAATTTTTTCAGCAAATTCATGTTTGCCTTCCTCCCTGTATTTTAAACAATTATTTTTCACGCTCTTGAAAGAGGGCTCTGCCGATGCGAATCATGTCGGCACCCTCCTCTATGGCAGCCTCAAAGCTGTCGGACATTCCCATGGATAAAATGGGCTCTCCTATATTATGAAGCTTTTTTTGCCAAATGTCAAGACATTGTTGATAAGTTTTTTGAAAATATTTGCAATATTCCTCTTTTTTTTCGCATTTTGGCGCCATTGTCATAAATCCGCGCAGATTTACGTGGGGAAATTTTGCCAATTCCAAGCAGAAGGCTTCCACCTCCTCGGGGTACAGACCGCTCTTATTTTCCTCGCATCCGCTGTTGATCTCCGCCAAAACGTCCATGGTGATGCCGTGCTTTGCCGCCTGCTTTTCGATCTCGGCGGCAAGGCTCAGAGAATCCAAGGAGTGGATCATGCAGACCTTGTCGATGATGTATTTGACCTTGTTGCGCTGAAGCGTTCCGATAAAGTGGATCCGCAAGCCGTCACGATCCAATTCCTCCCAGCGCTCCAGAAGCTGCTGAACACGATTCTCGCCCACGTCGTGAACCCCCAGCACCCTGTGCAGATAGTTGACGTGCTTGGCATCGGTGTATTTGATCGCCGCCACAAGGGTAACATTCTTCTTTTTGCTCCTTGCCAGCGCGGCATCGATTCTCGCCTTGATCTCGGCGTAATTCTGATCCATATATGTGATGCGTTCCATTAGTATACCTTTCCGTCATATAGATTTTTTCCCGCAGTGATGAGCAGATCGTAAAGCTCCAGATAGTCCTCCCCCTGCCCCTCTCGCGGCGCGGCAATGCAATAGCCGTCCCCACGGTAGGTCACGTCGATCCTGCGGAAGTACACGGTGCTGTCGCGGAAGATGTAAACGCCCTCCACGCCATCTACTGTTACCAGAGCCGATTCGGGAATATAATAGCCGTGAGAGCTTCCCGTCACGATCTCCACGGGCTGTACCCGATCGTGAGAAAGCCACGCGGGCATATCATCGGAGGAAAAAACGGCAACAAGACGTCCGTCCGCTCCCTGTGCTACCCGTTCGCAGATCATGTCAAGACTGCGGTTGTCGGTTCGGGAAAAACGGATCTCATAAGCCTCCCCCACGGTCAGCTCCGAGGTATCGCCCTCCGGCTCAACCGCCAGATACCACGTATATCCGTACACCAGCTTTCCCACGGTGGTAAGAGATTCATCCACGGTGGGTGCCGTGCCCCTCAGCTCGTCAAGCGTCTCGGGCGTCAGCGTCTCCAGCCGCTCCGGGGTATACACCGCCTCATAGCCGTCCACACAAGCGCGATCGTAAAAGAAGCCCGAGGAATCGCTGCTCTCTACCGTAACAAAATCCTTGGTGAGAAGCTGATCCCGATCCTCCCTCAGCTCCTCCAGAATCCGATCGGCATCCTCCAGTCTTCCCGTCAGACGTCCGTAACGGTTGAGCAGCTCCAGCATTTCATCCGAGGCACCGGAAAGCCCCTGCCAGCGTCCGTCCTGAATTGACTCGCGCATGGAAAGAAAGATCTCCTTCGCCTCGGCGCGGTATTCCTCCGCTTTGGAAAGAGACGTTCCCGCCGCCACCTTGCTGTTTTCCAGGATGGAGATGGCGCGATTGAGGCGGTCCAGCTCGGTTTGTATCAGCTCACGCTCCAACGTCTTGTACCCCGTATAAACGCGGGCGAGCGTTTGGTTTTTGCTTACCTTGACACCGCTTGGAGCCAGCTCGTTCACCACGCCCTCGCCCTCCACCGAAAGCACCCGCTCCTCACGGAACAGATAGGCGTTTCCCGAGGCGACGCGCAGATCGTTCACCTCACGGGTAGGAACCGTCATCAGCCCCGCGGCAGACGCGCCGAGCACAACGTGATAGACGGTGTATACGATCAAGCTCACCAAAAGAAGGGCGGCAAGAAGCCTTGGCGTGTATTTCTTTAAAAACTCTTTTCGGGTCATGCGCTCCCTCCTTTTCTTCGGATTTTTCTGTTTTGTAAGAGCCTTCGTTTGCGCGACCTTAGATGCCGCCGAGCGTTGACGCAACGGTTAGCGCGTCACCAAGGATCTCCTCAAAGCTTCTCATTTTTCCGTCCTCATCGGCGTTGATCCATTGTACGTAGTCCTTGGCACCAAACCAAGTGATCTGTCGCTTGGCATAGCGGCGTGTGGCTCGCTTGAGATCCTCTACCGCCCCATCAAGGCTCTGCTCGCCGCGCAGATATCCCAAAAGCTCCTTGTAGCCAATGGCTTGCGCCGCCGTGGAGTTGCGCTCGAAAACGCCCTCCTTCATCAGCCTATCGGTCTCTTCCAAAAGACCCGCCTCCAGCATGAGATCCACACGCTTGTCGATGCGCTGATACAAAAGCTCGCGGCTCTCGTATCGCAATCCGATGACGCAGGCATCGTAGGGGGATTCCAAGGTGCGGGAACGCCGATCGGCTTCGGTCTTGGTCACGCCCGTGGTCTCAAAAATTTCCAATGCCCGTACCACGCGCTTGACGTTGTTCTCGTGAATGGCGTCGGCGCTCTCGGGATCCACCGCTCTGAGTCTTTCGTGCAGAGCGTGATTGCCCTGCTCCGCGGCAAAGGCAAAAAGAGACTCCCGCAAAGCAGGATCGGTCTCGGTTTCTTCAAAGCCGCCACCGCGTAAAAAGCTGTCCAGATACAACCCCGTACCGCCGCAGAGAATGGGAAAACGCCCCCGTGCGTGGATTTCCTCCGCCTTTTCCTTGGCAAGCGTCACGTACTCGGCGCAGGAAAAGGGCTCATCGGGCTCGATAAAGTCCAGCAGATGATGCACCACGCCATCCATCTCCTCGACCGTTGGCTTTGCCGTGCCAACGTCCATGCGGCGGTAGATCTGCATGGAATCGCAGGAGATGATCTCGCCCCCCAATTTTTGGGCAAGGGCAATGGAAAGCGCCGTCTTTCCGCTTGCCGTAGAGCCAACGACGGCAAGGATCTTGATTTTATGGTTCGCCGTCATAGGGGCTCCTTTCCAAAAGATGGATCGTGAATCATGAGATCAATCTTTACAAATCCGAACGAGTAAACTGTTGTCAATAGGTTTAAAAAACTTTTCCGTAGGGGCGTGCATTGCACGTCCGCGGACGACCGATGGTCGCCCCTACCGTGTGATTTTTCTTTTATTGAATAAACATCGCGTCCGCGTAGTGTACGGGATATGAGAAATCGCTTGTAGGGCGGTGCCTTGGTGCCGCCTTCCTTTTATCTTTCGGCGGGAGCAAGCCCCCGCCCTACGGGTTATTTTTATACGATCAGCATCGCGTCCGCGAGGGTACGCGATGTAAAAAGTAAAAGTGAAAAGTGAATAATTTTGGTTGATTTTCGCCGTGGGAGAAAATCTTCATTACCTCTTCACTCTTACCTATTACCTCTTACCTGCTGATACGATAAAATCTTTTATACGATCAGCATCGCGTCCGCGAGGGTACGCGATGTAAAAAGTAAAAGTGAAAAGTGAATAATTTTGGTTGATTTTCGCCGTGGGCGAAAATCTTCATTACCTCTTCACTCTTACCTATTACCTCTTACCTGCTGATACGATAAAATCTTTTATCGTATCAGCATCGCGTCTCCAAAACTGAAAAAACGATACTTTTCCTCCACCGCCGTGTGGTAGGCTTCCATGACCTTTTCTCGGTTGTAGAACGCCGAGACCAGCATGAGCAGGGTGCTTTCGGGCAGATGGAAATTGGTGATGAGGGCATCCACCGCCCTGAAGCGGTAGCCGGGATAGATGAAGATCCCCGTGTCTCCGCTCATAGCGGGAATATGTCCGTTCTCCTCTGCCACCGACTCGATGGTGCGGCAGGAGGTGGTTCCCACGCAGATCAGGCGTCCGCCCCGCGCTTTTCTCTCGTTGATGATTCTTGCGCTCTCCTCGGGAACCGAGAAAAATTCGGTGTGCATGACGTGATCGTTAATGCTCTCGGCTTTGACGGGGCGGAAGGTTCCAAGTCCCACGTGAAGCATGACGGGAGCGATGGCAACGCCCTTTGCCTTGATCTTTTCCAACAATTCGGGCGTGAAATGAAGCCCTGCCGTGGGAGCTGCCGCCGAGCCCTCCTCACGGGCGTAGACCGTCTGATAGCGAGCATTGTCCTTCAGCTGCTCGGTGATGTAGGGCGGCAGAGGCATAAGCCCGATCTCCTGTAGGATCTCGTAGATATTGCCGTATTTTTCATGATCGTATTCAAATTGGATGATGCGGTTGCCCTCCTCCACAATGTCGGTGATTTCGCCCACAAGGATGCCGCCGCCAAAGACGATGCGCATCCCCACACGGGCACGCTTTCCGGGCTTTACCAAAGTCTCCCATGCGTCAAGATCGCGCTGGCGCAGAAGCAGAAGCTCCACAAGAGCCTCCTCCCTGCCCTCCACGTGTCCGAACAGACGTGCGGGGATCACCTTGGAATCGTTGATGACAAGAACGTCGTCAGGCTCCAGATACTCCAGAATATCAAAAAAATGCTTATGCTCCAGCGTTTGGTTCTTTCGGTCCAGCACCATGAGTCTCGAATGATCACGCTGCTCCATGGGATGCTGAGCGATCAAAGCCTCCGGCAGATCGTAGAAAAAGTCAGCGGTTTTAAGGTCGGTATGCTTTTTTTCGTTGATAATCACCTTGTTCATGGTATCATTCCTTTTGTCACATTTTCAGCCATTCTGTCATATTGTGAGAATAACAGAATATTTCATTTTCTACCCTCTATTATACCTTATCTTTGCGTTTTTTGCAACCTGTTTTTGTAAACAGTCTTGCTTTTTTTAAAAAAAACATCCATCCAAAGGAGATTTTTTATGAGCCTTCACAAATCCGCCGTCTTTTACGGCGTTGCCACCGCGCTGATCACGCCCTTTCGGGAGGATTCCATTGATTACAACGCCCTTGCCGATCTCATCGAGCAACAGATTGAGGGAGGCATTGACGCCCTTTTGGTGGCGGGCACCACGGGAGAGGGCGCAACGCTTTCCTACAGAGAGCATCACGACGTCATTGCCTTTGCCAAGGAGCGCATTGGCGGAAGAGTTCCGCTCCTTGCGGGGTGCGGCTCCAATTCCACCGCCCGTGCCATTGAGCTGGCGCAGAACGCCTGCGAGGCGGGTGCCGACGCCCTTTTGGCGGTCACCCCCTATTACAATAAGGCGTCCCACAGGGGACTGATCCTGCACTATGAAGCCATTGCCAACGCCGCCACACGCCCCTTAATGCTCTACAACGTGCCCTCGCGAACCGGAGTTTCCCTTGGGATGGAGGAATACCGCGCCCTCGCCAAGCACCCGAACATCGTGGGCGTGAAGGAATCCTCGGGAGATCTTGGGCTGATGGAAGCCTTGATTGCAGAATGCGGCGAGGAGCTGGACGTGTACGCGGGAAACGACGACCAGCTGATCCCCGCCCTGAAGCTGGGAGCCGTGGGAGGAATCTCGGTCTATTCCAACCTGTTTCCCGAGCAGATGAGTCGGCTTTACCGCCTCTTTGTCAACGGGAGCCGTCAGCTTGCTGATCAGACGCAGCGCGCCCTCATTCCCTACTACAAATCGCTCTTCTGGGAGGTCAATCCCATTCCCGTAAAGTACGCGGCGTCCTTGATGGGGCTTTGCCAAGCCGAATATCGCCTCCCCCTCTGCCCTCCCTCCAAGGACAACTGCCGACGATTAAAAGCCCTGTTTGCAACCAACTTTGAAAAAAACAGTTGACAAATCGGGAGAACGAGAGTATAATATAGCCGTCAAGTGACCAAGAAAGGAGAAACGTCATGCTGCTTGCCGTTGAGATCGGAAATACCAATATTCACGTCGGCTTCTTTGAGGGCAATGGGCTTGTTGCGCATTTTTCGCTGGGCTCGGATGCCGCGCGGTCGGAAAACGAATACGCATGGATGCTTTCTTCGCTTTCAAGCTTCCACCGTGCCGATCTCCAAAACGTCACGGACGTGATCATCGGATCGGTGGTTCCCACCCTGACCAAAAAGCTGAAGACCGCCATCCGCGAGCTGACGGACGCCCCCATGATGACGGTGGGCCCCGGTCTCAAAACCGGCTTCCCCATTCGCATTGACGATCCCTCGGAGCTGGGTGCCGATATTGCCGCCACGGTTGCGGCAACGCGAGCGGGATTGGGATACCCTGCCATCATTGCCGATTTCGGCACTGCCACGGTGCTGTCTCTCATCGATGAGACGGGTGCCTACGCAGGCGGAAGCATTCTGCCCGGCATTGGCATGAGCTTTGATGCCCTCCGCGACGCCGAGCTGCTCCCCGAGGTGCCGCCCAAGCATTCGGTCAGTGCCCTTGGAAAGAACTCCGCCGACTGCATCCGCACGGGTGTTTTGCGCGGAGAAGCCCTTTCGGTGTGCGGCTTTTACGATCTGTACCGCAAGGAATACGGACTTCCCGAGGATACCCCCTTGGTGGTTTCGGGAGGCTACGCCGAATATCTGTTGCCCTATCTCCCCTCGCACACCAAGCATATTCCGCTCTTGGCACTGAAGGGGCTTTGCGAGATTCACCGCATCAATCGGGGACGCAGAAGCTGAAAAAATCCATTTGGTAATTCCGCGAGTCTTGACGGAGGGTACCGATCTCTTGGATCCTACCGCAAAAAGAACGCGTATTACAATATTATTTTTCGCCGTATCCGCTATGGGCGGAACGACAGTAAAGGAGGGCTTGTTATGATCGCAAGCAAAAGAAAAAAATCGGTTCTCTATATGGTTGAGTTGGCTGTTCTGACCGCCATCGTGCTGGTATTGCAGCTGGCAGGAATCGCCGTCCGTCTTCCCTTTCTCGCCACTCCCGTAAGTCTTGTGGGAATCCCCATCGCTCTGGGCGCAATGCTTCTTGGACCTGCCGCAGGTGTGTGGCTTGGTTTTGTGTTTGGCGCAGAGGTCGTGATCGTACTGGGTGTGATGGGACAGGATCCCTTTACGGGAACGCTCTTTCAGGATCACCCCATCCTCACCACCCTGCTCTGCCTGGTAAAGGCAATGGCGGCAGGCTTGGCTTCGGGCTTGATCTTTAAGTATATGAAGAAGATCCCCGATTTTGCAAGAGTGGTGCTGGCATCCCTGGCATTCCCCGTGGTAAACACCGGCATTTTCATTCTCGGAAGCTACACCATGATGGACACCTTCCAAAGTAATTTTTTGGGTGACGGAACCTCCATGTTCTACTTTCTGGTAATCGGTTGCGCGGGCTTGAATTTCATCTTTGAATTCGCCATCAACGCCGTATTTTCACCTTCCATCAAGCGCATAATCGATATTGTATCGAAGAAGATCGCAAGATAAAAACAAAGCTTTACAAAGAGCAACCGCTCGCATTTCTGCGAGCGGTTGTTGTTTTATTCTTCCATAACGGGAGCTTCCAAAAGTCCCTGCTTTGCTAAAACGTAGTCGTCGCTCCAGTTCTCCCCAACCGTTCTGTAGGTGTTGGGCGAGAGGTAGGAATCGGCTCCATCCTTGAAGTGAACCGGTCCGAAGGAGTTGGTGCGGGGCAGGCAAAGCTCCACGGTGAGCTTGTGCGTTCCTGCCGTCAAGTCCTTAAGAGCGATACGATGGGGAGGATATGCGGCAATTCCGCTCGCCTTTCCGTCCACGTAAGTCTTTACAAAGGTTCCGCCAAACGCGGGGAATTTCAGCACAGCGTCGCCCTTGGTCTCGATCTCGGTCTCAAAGAAGAGCTTTCCGCCATAGAAGGGGTATCCCTGCTCCGCGAGATCGCCGCAGGTCAATTTCTCGGGCTTTTGGATGATCACAGACCTGTTTCCTTCCACACGTACGCCAAATTCGCCCAGAAGATAGAACCACTCGGTGTTGGAGGTCTTGCCAAAGGGCATATCCACCTCCAGAATATTCTTGCCCTTCTTCAGCGCGGTGAGAGGAACCGTAACAATCGCCTTATCCACGTACCAGCCGTCCACGTTCATGGAGATTCTTTCACCGTTCCACGTAATGAGACTATCCTCGGTCAGCTCTGCCGCCACCTTGGGGCAAATACCCTCGATCTCGCTTTCCACCACAAAGCGCAGACGAATGCGGTGGGTCATGGTCTCCTTGCCGTATACCCAAGGCTGAACGATGGCAGATTCTCTCGAAAGATAGCCCACCTTGGCGCGCAAAATATTATCGGCGCGAAGCAGCTCGGTGCAAGCATCGTAAGGCGCATCATCCAGCGCATATTCGGCGGCATCCATGAGAAGCACGTTGGGCTCGTCGGTGCGATAGGTAAAGGAACGGTCAAGGACCGTCTGCTTCTTTTCCTCCACTCGGTTCAAGCGGAGCAGAAGCGAATCACAGTCACGCATGGAGCGCATAAAGCAGGTCTTTCCGTCGGCGTGAAGCACCTCCATGGGGAAATGCTCACCGCTCTCGGTATCGTATTCCTCGGCGGTGTAAAGGCCGTTGAGGGTAATTCCAAAAACCTTGGCGCCCGCGTACCGCTCGCGTCTGCCCTGCGCCAAAAAGAGCCATCTGCAATCGTGATCCTCGCGGAGATTGAAGAGCAGATCCTTGGATCTTCCCTTGCCCAGCTCGGTGATCTCGATCTCGCGATAAGCCTCCAGCTCGTTCAGCACGGCATCCTTCTCAAAGGGAACCACCGTGGCATCCCGATAGACGTCACCGATCTCAAAGGAGGGGACGGCGTTGAGGTAAGGAGGGGGCTCGGAGGTGAAGATCAGCTTGCCGCCATCCTTTGCAAAATCGCGCAAACGCGCCACCGTGGTATCACGAATGGTCAGCATGGGAGGCACGATGATGGCATCGTACTGCATCTTACCGACCGCAAGGGGCGCGCTTCCCTTTTCGCAAAGAGAGGGCAGGAGCGCCTCGCTGATAAAGTCGAAATCCATGCCGCCGAAGATCAACCACTCGGTGAGCTTTTGGAAGGCTTTATCCAATCTTGCCTTGCTCTCGGCGGATTCCTTTTCGGGTCCGTAGCAGAGCCAATAGCTCTCAATGGGATGGATCACGGCAACGCGCGCAAGTGCCTTTCCGCGGGTCAGCGCCGTGGCAAGACGGGCGAAATGATCCTCCACGTGAGCAAAATCGCGCCACCAAGGCGATTGATAGCTGATGGATGCGGGATAGTCACGCTTTGCCTCGCCGCGCATGGAGAGAAAGGAAAGATGGGGGACGCGAACCGTAACGCCCAGCGCCGCCTGCCAGTCGCCCTGACGCTTGTAGCCCGCAAAATCATAATTCCATCCGGTGCATCCGTAAAGCTCGGAGGTCATACCCTCCCGTCCGTACTGACGAACCGCCGATTGACATTGCTTTGCGGTGGTATATTCGTAGCTGTTGCGGAGCATATCGATGCCGGGAATGGTGAAGGAACGGTAGGAGCGCATGGTCTCGCCGGTGGCTCCCGTCTGAGAGGTCAAGGTGGGCTCGCGCATGACGTGCCCCGTCAGAGGCAGTCCGTTCTCCTCGCACCACTTGCCGCAAACGTCGGCAAAGGAGCGCACAAAACGCTCGGTGATGTAGTTATGGAACCTCCAGCGAAGCTCGGAGGGGCGATTGTCGGCAAGATTCCAGAAGAGCTCGGGCATACGCTCCAGCATATCCACGCCCTCTTCCTTGAGGAAATCCACTTCCATGCCCACCGACCAGGGCAGTACCGCCTCGGCATCCTCGGCAAAGGCCTCCGGCAGAGGTCTCTTCTGCGCCATCTGGGGCTCGTCGGTGAAGATGGCGGGCACCACGCTGTTATCAAAGGAGCCTCCCAGCTCCTGTTTGTACTTGGCGTGGGTCATCTGCACGAATTGCTCGGTCACCTTGGCGTTGAGCAGATCGGCGTAGGTCTGTCCGTTGTACCAAGGATTGGGCGAGGGCATTTCCACGTAAGCGTACCACTTTTTGCCCGTAGCCTCCTCATTTTCGCCAATACGGCGGTAGCTTTTGAGGCATCCGTCGCCGTCCAGCGTCACGTCATAGCAAGCCAGAAGCTCGCCGTTTTCGGTTCTCTCCGCCCAGTTGGAGCCGCTGGCGGTCAAGGGACGCTTATAGGTCTTTCCGCAGTACGGAGTGCAGGTAAAGAGCAGAAAGTGCTGGCGGTTTGCGGGATCCTTGGTCAAGATTCCGCCCACAGCCCCCGAGGGCCAACGGTCCTCATCGTAGAGCCATGCCAGCATCTTCTTCTCCTTTGCCTCGTCCACACAGGTGCGGATGCAATCAAAGAAGGACTCGCTGAGATATTCCTGATCCATGCCGCTTCTCACGTGCATATGGAAGCCGCCAAAGCCCATCTGACGGAAGATCTCGATCTGACGGCGAAGCTCATCCCGATCGGGATGCGCGTTCCATGCCCAGAAGGGCGTGCCGCGATATTCGGAGGTGGGAGATCTGAAAAGCGCATCCTCCAGCATTTGCTTTTTGTTCTTTGGATACAACATAGTAAATTCCTTTCCTTGGTTACGAAATGATGGATATGACAGAATTGATTACTTCTTAAGCTCTCTCTGATCGATGCGGAATTTTCCGGGTGACTGTCCCATGCGCCTGCGAAAAAGCTTGGAAAAATGCGACACGTCCGCAAATCCCGCGCGCGCCGCCACCTCCGAGAGAGGCAGATCGGTCAGCATCAAAAGGCTCAGCGCCCGATCGAACCGATAGTTTAAAAGATATTGATGCAGCGTACAGTGGGTGTGCTTTTGCATCAGCCGATTGAGGTAATTGGGGTGGTAATTCAACCGCGCGGCGATCTCGGCATTGTCAATGGGTCGATCGTACTCCTCGCGGATCAGGGCAATGACCCGATCCACCGTCCGTCGGCTCCCCGCGTCGTTTCCGCACGCCGAGGTTCTTGCCAGATGAAGCAGGATCTGCCGCAGGCAGGTGGATTGAGACTCCCGAAAATACGCTTCCTGCCGCTCGGTCTCCTCCTCCATACGGCGAAAAACCTCCATCAGCTCCCGCTGACGGTCAAGAATCAGCACACCGTTCAGTGCCGAAGCATCCGAAAACGCCACCCGTTCGATGACCCGTTCGGCACAAAAAAGCTCGCTTCGGTCGGGAGAAATAGGTCGCTCCACGTGGGAATGCTCCCAAAAAAGATCAAAGTTGACGGCAACCATATCCAATTCTCCCTCGCCCTCGCCCAATCCATAGGAGGTCCCCGAGGGAATGAACACCAGCCCCGACGGTGAGATCGGCGTTTCCGTGATCGCTCCGTCCTTTTCCAAGCGAAGCTTCAAGGTGCCGCTCCGTACAAAGAACAAGCGGTGATCGTAGGGCGTGACCATGCCGCCGTAAAAATGCGGATCGGTCTGTATGGTATGAAAATACCGCAAAAAGGGCGTGATCTCACACAGCCTTGCTTCCCTCACGGCAGACTCCTTTCTGTCAAAAAGGTTTATTTTTGACATCTTTTTATTGGAAAAATCCATTGGATTTTGAAAAAAAACTGTTATAATAAAGCCATCAAAGCAATCAAAGGAGAAAAAATATGATTGAAAAGATCGCTGTAAAAAAGCCCACCGTTGCCGTTTTCGGCGTAGGACACGGCACCTATTGGGGACAGTTCCCGGGGCTTCTCGAAACCCTTGCGGGCTTTCACAGGGAATTTGTTGACAAGGTTGCAAAAAACCCGGTAGACGTTCTTGATTTCGGCATCATTTCCACGCAGCAGGACGCCTCCCGCGCCGCCGATGAAATGAACGCCCGCGGTGTTCGCTTTGTCTTCTGCAACATGACCACCTACGCCACCTCCTCGGTCTTTGCGCCCATTCTGCGCAACGTGAACGCCCCCATGGTGCTGGTCGCGCTTCAGCCCCGTGAAAAAATGGACTACCCCAACGCCACCACCAGAATGCAGCTGGAAAACGACAACATCTGCTCGGTTCCCGAGTTTTGCGGCGCGGCTCTGCGCATGAACAAAACCATTCAAGACGTTATTGTGGGAACGCTCCATGGGGATGAAAAGGCAGAAGCCGAGATCCGCGACTGGTGCTTGGTTGCCTGCGCGCTGGAGCGTTTGCACAACGCTCGCATCGGTTTGATGGGACACGTTTTGGAATCCATGTACGATATGCACACCGATCCCACGGCGCTCTACGCCGCCTTTGGCGTTCATGCCCCTGTGTTGGAGCTTGATGCCCTTTTGGAGGAGACCAAGCAGGTTACAAAAGAGGAAATTGAAGAACAGAAGAAGCTGATCCTCTCCATGTTCGACACCCCCGAGCCCAAGGTGGATGCGGTCACAAGAAAGCTCACCGACGAAGATCTGGAGCGTGCCGCCAGATCCTCTGCGGCTCTGATGAAATTCATCCAAAAGAACGATCTGAACGGTCTTGCTTATTTCTATGAAGGAACCGCAGGCAGTGAAATGCGTGATCTTGCGGGCTCTCTGATCGTAGGAAATTCCCTGCTCATTGCCCGCGGCATTCCCATGTGCGGAGAGTATGATATCAAAACCTGTATTGCCATGATGATCATGGAAGCCATTGGCATTGGCGGAAGCTTTGCCGAGATCCATCCCATCGACTTTGAAAACAACTGCGTGCTGGTGGGACACGACGGTCCTCACCACATTCAGCTCGCCGAAGGAAAGCCTGTTCTGCGCAGTCTGATCAAATATCACGGAAAAGCAGGCTCGGGAGCATCGGTGGAGTTTCAGCTCCGCAAGGGTCCCATCACCATTCTGAGCATCAATCAGGACGGTCACGGAAAATTCCGCTTTATCATTGGCGAGGGCGTTTCTCGTGAGGGCGAGATCCCCGCAACCGGCAACACCAATACCCGTGTCACCTTTGGAAGCGACACCGTGGATTTCCTCAAGCGCTGGTCCATGGCGGGCCCCACCCATCATTTTGCCATGGGATGCGGCAACTATGCAGGAGCCCTTGAAAAGCTTGGAAAGATTCTTGGCCTTGACACCTTTGTCATTCA
Organism: Oscillospiraceae bacterium; assembly: GCA_015064315.1. Classification (GTDB taxonomy): domain Bacteria; phylum Bacillota; class Clostridia; order Oscillospirales; family CAG-272; genus UMGS1865. Next base: position 16,361 of record SVSL01000005.1, on the reverse strand, counting down.
GACCAACGAGTAACACAAAGATCTGAGCAACGCCTTTCACTACACTCCAAAACCGTAGGGGCGCACTGTGTGCGCCCGCGGGCGTTCACAGAACGCCCCTACCGAGATTAGAAACAGAACGAGTAAGGAGAAAAATCAATGTATAACATTCATCTGTACGACGAAATGCCCGATCCGAGAACGGTCACCGTTAAAGAGGACCGCATCATTGCCGCCCACTACTATCCCGCATGGAAAAAAGGCGCGGCGGAGCTGCACGAGGGCTTTCCCGAGATCCACTCCTACCCCGAGCGCACCCCCTTGATGGGATACTACGACGAGGAAGACCCTGCCGTTACCGACTGGGAGATCAAATGGTGCTTGGAGCACGGCATCAACTGCTGGATCTACTGCTGGTACCGCAGAAAGCACAACGTGGGCAAAAAAGTAACGGTGGAAGACCTCCGTTGCGCCCACGGCATCCACGAAGGGCTGTTCCGCGCCAAGCACGGAAAGCAAATGAAATTCTCCATCATGTTTGAAACGCAAGGTGCCTGGGGGGCATCCGACAGCCAAGACATGATCGAAAATCTCATGCCCTTCTGGCTGGAGCATTATTTTTCCAAGGAAAATTATCTCAAGATCGACAACAAGCCTGTTCTCTTCGTTTACGACGTGCAAAAGCAGCTTGCAGATGCCTTTGGAAGTGCCAAAGAACAAGCGCGTGTCTTTGATCTCTGCCGCGAAATGGCAAAAGAGAGGGGCTTTGACGGCATGATCTTTGCCGCCGAATATCGCAAGGATGATCTCTCGGTATTTGAAGATTTTCGCGCACGTGGGTACGATTTCAGCTTTGCCTACTGTCATTCGGTCAAGCTGAATTACCCCACCGACGAGGAAGTCATTCAAAAGCAATTGGACGACACCGATCTGCGCATCAAAAATCTTCCCGACTATTTTGTGCCCACGGCGTCCTGTATGTGGGATCCCTCTCCGCGCATTGAAAAAGGCATTCTCATGGAAAACACCCCCGAGCGTTGGGCTCGGAACTGGAAGCTCTCTCCCGAAAGCTTCCGCATACTCCTTCAAAAGCTTTTGGAGCGCATGGAAAGCCTCCCCAAGGAGAGCTACGCCAACCGTCTCCTTATGATCGACAACTGGAACGAATGGGACGAGGGGCATTACGTTTCCCCCAGCCTTGAGTTCGGCTTTAACTATCTGCAAGCCATTCGCGAAGAGCTGACCCTGCGGGATAATCTGCCCGATTATCGTCTCCCCCAAACGCTGGGATTTTCCTGTAACAAATCGTGGGAAGAGCCCGATCTCTCCGCCTACGCCGAAGCCGCTAAAAAGCGACTGAAGCAATGGTAATATCGTCTGCGGAACGCGACCAAGGCTACGCGGCGTTGGGGGATTTCGCCCTCTGCTGAGGGCGCCAAGGGCTCCTCGCCCTTGACCTCGCCACCTTTTGAAAAAGGTGGACGAAAACCTTTCACAGAAAAGTTTTTTGGTAGTTGAAATAAAATCGGGAACGTTTTAGTCCCTATCCCAAGACACCCTGCCGTAATTTGTCAGAGCACGGACAGACAGTAGAATTGCTCCCGCGAGCAGCTAGGGACCACCACCCTATCTGCTCACCAACGTTAGTTGAAGAGGGGGGATAAACGAATGCAAACATCCCTGCTCCGCTCAGGGTGACACAAAAAACGATAGATTGCGCACAAACCTGTAGGGGCGACCATTGGTCGTCCGCCTGTAAAAATCTTATTCTTTTCAAACGGGCGCTTCGTGAATCGCCCCTACGATCAAACAAGGAAGGCTCGCCGCACGTTCGGCGTTTGGATATGGTAAAAAATTTGCTTGTAGGGGGCGACGTCCTCGACGCCCCGGAAAGCAACAAATTTTGCTTTTTATATGGCTACAGATAATAGCCGGATGCAAATTGAAAATTCTTTCGTTTTTCGGGGCGTCGAGGACGTCGCCCCCTACAGGCAAGAAATTCAAACCGCATCAACAAGCCGATACGGAACGGAAATTTTATCGTTTCCGGACAGTCGAGGACGCCTGTCCCTACAGGAAATTGCAAACATCCCGCTCCGCTCAAAGGTAACACATCAATTGTGAATTCCGCACAAACCCGTAGGGGCGTTCTTTAAACGCCCGCTCTAAAAAATCTTATCCTTGCATACGGGCGACCAATGGTCGCCCCTACGATCAAACAAGGAAGGCTCGCCGCACGTTCGGCGTTTTCTCTGCACGAGGGAATACGGAAATTCGTTCGGAGACCCCATCGCCCGTTTTCTGCAACGTTCTTTTATCCTCCCCATTATATCACAACTTTTTGAGAATAGGAATACCTTTTGGCAAAAAACATTGATTTTCCCCCAAAAAAGCACAAAAACCCCCACGGCATGGCGTTGTGCCCCCTGGCACAACGCCAACGAAATTTGCCCTTGCGGGCAAGTGAAATATCTCTGCGAAATGTGAAATACGCCTGCGGCGTTTGAAATATTTGCTTCGCAAATGTGGGCAAATTTCATTTCACATCGAGCAAAGCGAGATATTTCACAATGTGCATTAGCACATTATTTCACGTTTTGCAAGAGCAAAACATTTCACTCTGCATAGCAAAACCCCCACGGCATTGCCGTGGGGGGTAAAAATTTTTCAATTTTTATTCAGAACAAATCCGTTTGGCTCTCAGCAATTAAACTGCGGGAGTCAGCTCTGCAACCTTTACGAGGTAAATATTGCGGAAGTGGAAGGTCTTTTCGCACAAAGGCTGATAGGTCATAACAACCGTATGCTCTCCGGCAGTCAGATCAGCAAAAATGCCAGTCATGTAAGAATTCAGATCAGCATCGCGAACATTTTCTTCTGCACCGTTATTGAACTGGAAGTCCATATTGATGGACTTACCACCATCAATGGTCATTACGTTACCTCTCTGCTTACCGTCTTTCATTCTCATGTTGAAGCAGAACTCATACTTGCCGTCAGCAGGAACATTAAACTTCCAAGTCAGAGTTTTCTCTTCGTGAGCAACATCCTCTTTGGAAAGGTCGATGTAAACGTGATAAACGCCGCTACCCTTTACACCTTCGGTACGACCAACGCCCTTATCGGTTTCCAGGTGATCGTCACAACCAAGCTTGATCACATCTGCTGCACCGAATCTGATGGGCAGATAGTTAGAAAAAGTATAGGAGTCATTCGTGCCGTCGTTATCGTTGTCGAAATTAGAGGGCATCTCTACAGTAACCTTATTGGTTTTTGCAATATAGATGTTACGGAAATGGAAGGTCTTTTCGCAAAGAGAATTATACTTTATCTGAATGGTGTGCTTGCCTGCGGTCAAGTCAACGGAAATACCGGTCATGTAAGAGTTCAAATCTGCATCGCGAACAGATACCTCTGCGCCGTTCATGAACTGGAAGTCCATAGCCATGGCAGCACCGCCATCAATAGTCATGACATTACCTCTCTGCTTACCATCCTTCATTCTCATGTTGAAGCAGATCTCGTAGGTGCCAGCCTCAGCAACCTCAAATTCCCAAGTCAGAGTTTTCTCTTCGTGAGGAACATCCTCTTTGGAAAGGTCGATGTAAACGTGATAAACGCCGCTACCCTTTACACCTTCGGTACGACCAACGCCCTTATCGGTTTCCAGGTGATCGTCACAACCAAGCGTAACTACGCCAGTGCCTGCAAAGAGAGCAGGAAGCTTGTTAGAGAAGGTGTAAGAATCGTTTACGCCGTCACCGTCAGCGTCAAACTCGGAGGGCATTACTACAGAGTAAGCCTCGAGCTCAGTGGTGGGCTCGGTGGTAGGCTCGGTAGTAGCAGTAGTACCCTGAGTGGGCTCAGTGGTGGGAGCAGTAGTGCTGGTAGTGGGCTTTTCGGTCGTGGGCTTCTGAGTAGTAGGAGCCTGGGTGGAGCCGTCTGCGCCTGCCTCAGTGGTAGCTGCGGGCTCTTCCTCGTTGCTACAAGCAACAACGGAGAACAGCATTACGAGTGCCAGAGCAAGCGTAACGATGCGCCAAAAATTACGGTTTGTTTTCATTGCTAATTTCTCCTTTTCTTCTTATTAGTTTTTAAAACCGTCAATGAATTGTGTAACCAGAGCGCCACGGCGTTGCCTCGCGAGGTGGGACGATCCTCAAGAAATCAAGGAAAACACGTGCATCGACCGAATGTGTACGCGCCTCCCGAACTCAAAAAGGACAGCCTCCCCCGTGGTCCATTCCACGGGCTTTGATTCCTTATACATTATATCACAAAGCATCCCCAACCGCAAGGTGGTGTTTTTAATCTGTTATGGGGGTATTTTTAATATTTCGTGGCGTATTTTTTGTTTTTTTGAACAAAATAGGGGAAAAATGTGAATAATTTATGGTTTATTTTTCAAAAAAGCGCTGCTTCTTCATGGGCATGGAAAACACGAGAGTTCCCGTTACGCCCGTGACCTCGCAATAGGTTTCGCCGTTTTTCGTGACGTACTTGGGGAACACGGGATCACTCGTTTGACACGCCGACTCACGGGTGTTCAGACGAACGTCCACGTTTTCCCTGCAATAGTCCTCCGCAAGGAAGCGCACCGTGGCGTTTTTCAGCCCACCAACTCTGATACGTCGGCGCATGACTGCCGAGCAGGGATACAATTCGCTGCAAGATACCACGCCGTCCTCCTGCTCCACAAACACGCGGCATTCGCGCCGCTCGGCTCTCGGCAGGCGATAGGTTGCGCAGCCTTCCTTCATCACCGCCTCATAGCCGTTGAGAATGGGCGCGCCGAGGGGCATTTTCCATTGCACCTCCACCGAGGTGTTGGGGGTGAACTGGGAAAAGATATAGGCGTTGTCATGGCGATGGATCATGAGAACAGGAAGAGGCTTTCTTCCAACGCGCTCAAAGGAGAAGGAATATCCAAGCACCTCAAGGGCGCGAAGCATCAATCTGTCGGCAATGAAATACTTGGATTCATCCTGGGGGAGCAACCTCTTGCTTCCCTTTTTGTACTCGTTGGAGGTGACGCCGCGCAGCCATACGAAGTTCTCCCCCGCGGTCATGATCACCTTTTCACCTGCAAAAGCAACGGCGTTATCCTTGGTGGATTCCTCGGTGATCTCTCCACCGCCGATGATAGGGACGTGCTTAATGATGCCCATGGACTTTCCGTCCAGCGTCAGAGGCAATTCTCCCGACACGCCGTGGGTGTTCTTGACACCGACCAGCGTCTTGAATTTCTCACTTGCGCGGAGCGTATTGCCGTAAAACACCACACGTCCCCCGTTTTTGAGGTAATCGAGGATGGTATTTTCAAACGCAGAGTCCGCCTTGGGGACCGGCGTGACGAGAACGCTTGACGCGTAAATTTTCTTGTCATGCCCTACAAAATTGGTGGTGGAAACCACGCTTGAGAGGGGCGTGCCGTTGTTGATACAGCTGCGAATGAACCAATCCCCCGAAAAGATCTCCATCACCTCTTGGCTATCGTCGCAGGCGGAGTATTCCTCAAAGGGATAGACCCACACAAGGGGCGCGGGAGCATCGGGCGCCTCCTCAAAGCCCTTGCGAATATGGGGAATCACCTCGTGAACGCATTTTTCGGGCAGCTCACCGTAGGAATTGTCCACGGTCAGAAAATTCAGATGGTTGGGAAGACCGATCTTTCCGTCCTCGTCAATGCGAGAAACCGCAAGGGGAAGGTAAATATCGTGAGGCTGTCCGTTATAGCGGTCGTACCAAGGGGAGTTTACCCACCACGGGTCGTGCAAATAGTAACGGAAAAGGAAATCCTTCTCGGGAAGCTCCGCAATACGCGACATGTATCCCGCCAGCTCCAAGCCAAAGTCGGAATCCAACGCCGCCCAAGGGGAATTGGGAGGGGGCAACAGGTTGAAGCCTCCCTCATAGATATCCTTCAGCGGAACACCGTCGGAGGCAAGATCAATGCCCATAGTCATATTGGTGCCGCGGGTCTCGATGGGAAAATTTGGGCACTCCGCGCGGAAAAGCCTCCAAAAGCTCAGCACCGATTCCTTGACACTTTCCATACCGTCCGCGCAAAAGCGGTCGCCATCGAATACGGCACCCGTGGCAGACCAGGTATCTCTTCCAAAGCCCAAACCATTGGAAAGCCACAGGTAGTCAAAGCCCATATCGGTCATAAAATACTGTGACTGTCTGCCAAAGAAGCTGCCAAAGGGAAGCCCCTCGGGAATGCCACCCGGATACCCCGCATAGCGGCGCTGATCGCCGTGAAGCGTAGCGTAGGAGCAAACGAAGGATGCCACGCCAATGGTGTTTCCCGTACAAATTTCGTTATGACGGTTGTATTTGAAGTCGGATTTGGCAAATTCGGGACCGATATCAAAGGTGGTTCCCACACGGATGTGGGAAACGCCCATCATCTCGCGCCCAACCTCCTTGACGGTCTCTACAATGCGTTTTAGAATACCGTACGTCATTTTTGCGGGCTTTTCGGTATAGATCCAAGGCTTATGATGAAGTCCTACGCCCCTCGGATCGGATGCCGAGCGGCTTCCCTCGGGCGCGTTGGCGTTGCCGATCCAGTACGCCCATTCAAAGGCGGTATTTTCACACCCGTCATAGTCTAAAAGCTCACTTCCGTCCGACGTCCAAAGCAGCACCGAGATCGAATCCGCGTCCTTGATCAGGGGGCGCCATTGCAAAAACAACTCACGGCAAACGTCGCGAACAAACGCGTCATCGGTTTTCAAAAACGGCTTGAGGCTCATCTCAAGGGTAATGTTTTTCAGCTTCATAATCTTCTCCTTTTTTGAGAAAAAAATTCAAAAAAAAACGCATCACGTGTCTTCATTTTAGCAAAAGAGGGAGGATTTTTCAAGTAGCAAAGCAAACGAAAAATTGGCAAAAATAAACCTGATCGATAAAACGTGGGCTCTATCGGAGCAATGCAAAAACGCCTTAGCCACTTTTCTTTTTGACACCATAGGCGCAAAAATGAAAACAGGCTACGCAAGCTCCGCCACAATCGCAAGCGATTGTCAGTTCTCAAAAGAAAAACGCCGCCAGGGGAATTTCGCCGTCTGCGGACGGCGAGGAGGCTTGCGCAGCCTCCACTCGCGCAAGCTTTTAAAAAAGCTTGACCAAAACATTTACATTGGGTGTGTGCGATCATGGTGCAAAATTCTTTGCGTCGGGCTTACGCGAACGTACCGGCTACTCCCTCCGCTCCCACGCCGGTGCGCTTCCCGTCTGCTTGCGATAGGCTCTGTAAAAGGAGGAATATTCCCGAAAGCCCACCCGATAGGCGATCTCGGTGACGGGGAGCCCCTCCTTGATCATCTGCTGTGCCGCCGCGATCCGTTTGGTGGTGAGATAAGAGAGGAACGTGGTCCCCGTATGCTGACGAAACGCTCTGCAGAGGTAATACTTGCTGACAAAAAAACGCTTGGAAAGCTCATCCAGCGTCAGATTTTCATCCAGATGCCTGTTGATATATCCGATCACGCCAAACAACAGCTCCTTTTGCGGTGCCACGGGCTCTGCGGGGCGCGCCGCCCCGAGAAGCAACAAAATCTGCGTAACGATGGAGCGCACCATCACGGTTCCCGAGGGCAACAGCGTTGAATCATCCTCGGCAAATCTCCGCACCGCATCCAGAGATTCAAAGGCGTGCAGAACCGCCTCGTCCAGTCTCTCTCTCGGAAAATACACCCCGGCGCCAAATCGGTCGTCCCGAAAGCAAGCAAGGGTGCTCTCACTCTCAAAGGTGATCTCCGCGTCAAAATGGATCACGTATCGCTCGTAAGCACTGCTTTTCTCGGGGCAAACGTAGTGGTATTCATAAGGGCGCAGCAAAAGCACCGTGCCGGGGAGCAACGGATATTCCGCGCCCTCTACCACGTATCTTCCCTTGCCCTTTACCACGTAGATCAATTCAAACATCCGGTGGGTATGGCGTTCAAATTCCGAGGCATCGGGCGCCTCGGTGGCAGAGTGGTGCAGGCTGATTCCCGCACCGTTGTAGTCGGTCTTGATATGCATCAAGCTCCCCTCCCTTCCCTTTCTTTTTTCTATTATACCAAAAAAGAGCAAGATTTGCAATATAAATTGCAAAAATTGCAATGGAAATTTCTTTTATTAACCTTTATAATAGAAACGGAATCATTTTTTCGATTTTGCAAAATCAGAAAGGAAAAAACATTATGAAACTCGGCGCACAGCTTTTCTCGCTTCGCAATTTCATCAAAACACCCGAGGACATCCGCACCACCTTTGAAAAGATCAAGGCAATGGGCTTTGAGAACGTGCAGTTCTCCGGAGGCGGTCCCATCGATGCTCTTGAATTGAAGGCGATCTCCGAGGAAACGGGGCTTCCCATTGTTTGCACCCACTCCTCCTTCGACCGCATTCTGGGCGACACCGACGCCCTCATTGAGGAGCACAAGATCTTTGGCTGTCCCGTCATCGGTCTGGGCTCCATGCCCAAGGAATACCGCAACGGGGAGAAGGATATGATGTCCTTTTTTGAAGATCTGAAGGCTCCCGTGCAGAAGATTCTGGACAGCGGTCTGCATTTTGCCTACCACAATCACGCCTTTGAATTCGAGCTCAAAACCCCCGATGGCGAAATGCTTTACGACTATATGCTCCGCACCCTTCCCCACTGGCAGTTCATTATGGACACCTACTGGGTGGAATTTGCGGGACACAGCGCCATTGAGTACATCGAAAAGATCGGCGCCGCACGCCTGCCCAACATTCATTACAAGGATATGGCAAAGACCGAGGAGCGCGAGATCTGCGCCTGCGGAATCGGCGTTCTCGATTTTGCCGCCATCACCGAAGCCTGCATCAAGAACGGCGGCGTTGTGAACGTGCTCATCGAGCAGGACAACGCGGTCAAGTTTGACGATCCCTTCGGTCAGATGGAGATCGGCTTTAAGTCTCTCCGTCCTCTCATTAAATAATCTCTGAAGGAGTATTACAGCAGCATGGCACAATTTATTATTTCCGCCTTTGCCGACGAGGTCTCCCCCGATCTGGAAGCCCAGATCGCGGCAATGGAGCGCAACGGCATTGGATACCTGGAGCCCCGTAACATCGACGGCGGCATTCTGACCAAAACCGAGGAGGAGCTTTACGCCATCCGCGCGCGTCTCGATAAGGCGGGCATTGGCATTTCCTCCCTTGGCTCTCCCATTGGCAAATACAATATCACCGACGATTTTGAGCCCCACATGGAGGATTTCAAAAAGGCAATCAAGGCTTGTAAGATCCTTGGAACCCACCGTATGCGCATCTTCAGCTTCTTCGTAAACACCAACGAGCTTGCCACCTACCGCGACGAGGTTCACAGACGTATGGAATGGATGCTGGACGAAGCCGAAAAGGAGGGGATTCTTCTCTGCCACGAGAACGAGTCCAAGATCTACGGTCAGAATCCCGACGAGGTTGCCGATCTTCTGGCAACCCACCCCCGCCTCAAGGGCATCTTCGATGCGGCAAACTTTGTTCGCGACGGTCAGGATCCCGTGCGTGGCATGGACGTGACCCTGCCTCGTCTGGAGTACGTTCACGTCAAGGACGCCTCCTACCCCGATCGCAAGATCTGGCCCGTTGGCATGGGACAGGGAGACTACGAGGGCGCGCTGAAAAAGGTGGACGCCGCCTATGACGGCACCGTCTTCCTCACGTTGGAGCCCCATCTCTTCCCCTTTGACGCCTACAAAAACATTGACAAGCACAAGCTCAGAGTCGGCGTTTCTTACGACTCTCCCGACGCCGCCTTTGACGGCGCGGCAGGCTATTTGAAAAATCTTTTGAAAAAGCTCGGATATCACGAGGAGGAAAACAAATTATGGAAAAAGTAAGATACGGTATTATCGGCGTAGGTAACATGGGTTCCTCTCACGCCAAGAAATTTCTCAGCGGCGCAGTAGAAAACGGCGTTCTCACCGCCATCTGCGACCTCAAGCCCGCAAAAATGGAAAAGGTGCTCGCCCTGGAATTCGAGGGTGCATCCTCTCTTGCAACCTTTACCGACTACAAGGAGATGCTTGCAAGCGGTCTTGTGGACGCGGTCATCGTTGCCGTTCCCCACTACTTCCATCCCTCTATCTCCATTGATGCCATGAACGCAGGTCTTCACGTCATCTGCGAAAAGCCCGCAGGCGTTTACACCAAGCAGGTAAAGGAAATGAATGCGGTTGCCGAAAAATCCGACACGCTCTTTACCATGATGTTCAACCAAAGAACCAACTGCCTCTACCGCAAGATGCACGAAATGATCCAAAACGGCGAGCTGGGTGAGATCAAGCGCGTCAACTGGATCATCACCGACTGGTACCGCTCTCAGAGCTACTACGATTCGGGTGACTGGAGAGCCACATGGAGAGGAGAAGGCGGCGGCGTGCTGTTCAATCAATGCCCCCATCAGCTCGACCTTTTGCAGTGGGTCACCGGCATGATGCCCGCGCGCGTGCATACCTTCTGCCACTTCGGCAAATGGCACGACATTGAGGTTGAGGATGACGTAACCGCATATCTGGAGTACGAAAACGGCGCAACCGGCGTTTTCGTTACCACCACCGCCGACGCGCCCGGTACCAACCGCTTTGAGATCACGGGTAACAACGGTAAGCTGGTTTGCGACGGCAAGACCCTGGTCTTCCACAAGCTGGACACCCCCGAGCGCGAGTTCAACGCCACCTACAAGGGCGGCTTCGGTCATCCCAAGGCAGAGATCATTGAGGTGGAGACCGACGGTCAGAATCCTCAGCACGTGGGAATCCTGAACAACTTCTCCAACGCCATTCTGGGTCTTGAGCCCCTGTTCGTACAGGGAACCGAGGGTCTGCGCGGCGTTGAGCTGATGGATGCCATGCTGCTTTCCACCTGGCTGGGACAGACCGTTTCCCTGCCCATTGACGACGAGCTCTATCTTGCCGAGCTGAACAAGAGAATTGCCACCGGCCGCAGAAAAGACGGCGTTGACGTGGTACTGGATACCGACGGAACCTACGGCTCCAAATAAAATAATCTTTCAAAAACAACAAGGAAGCGTATCATCATGAAAAAGGCTTTCAGAGTTGCCGTCATTGGCTGCGGAGCCATTTGCGGCAATCATATCAAGGGCATCCTTAATGCGGGGCAAGCCATCTGCGCGCTCTGTGACATCGATCCCGCGCAAGCGGCTCGCATCATGGAAAAATACGAGCTGACGGAGATTCCCGTTTACACCGACTACAAGGAGATGCTGGACGCGGAAAAGCCCGACATCGTTCACATTTGTACCCCCCACTACCTCCACGCCGAAATGTGCGTGGAGGCGCTGGAAAGAAATATTCACGTGCTTTGCGAAAAGCCCCTCTCGATCTCCATGGAGCAGCTTGCAAGCGTGGAAGCTGCCGCAAAGAAAAGCTCCGCCAAGCTGGGCGTTTGCCATCAGAACCGCTACGAGCCCAACTTTTTGGGCGCCAAAAGCCTTGCCGATTCCGAAGGGGTTCTGGCGGCGTTTGGCGACGTGGTATGGATCCGCGATGAAGCCTATTACGCCTCGGGCAGCTGGCGCGGCTCCTGGGAGCAGGAGGGCGGCGGCGTGATGATCAACCAAGCCCTTCACACCCTGGACCTCTTGCAATGGATCTGCGGTATGCCCACCCACGTGCTTGCCCACACGGCAAACGACCATCACAAGGGCTCCATTGAGGTGGAGGATCTGGCGGCGGCGCGCTTTGAGTGTCCCGACGGAACGCTGATCAACTTTTACGCCACCACCGCTGCGGGAAAGAGCTTCCCCGCGCACATCCGTCTGCGCCTGAACGGCAAAAAGACAGTACACGCCGAAAACGATCTGCTCACGGTAAACGGTGAGATCCTTCGCGCGGAGAACCGTGAGGACGGCGTTGGAAAATCGGTTTGGGGCAACGGTCACAAGGCGCTGATCGCCCATTTCTATCACTGCATTGAGAATGATCTCCCCTTCCCGCTGGACGAAAAGGAGGGCGGCAAGGTGGTTCGCCTCATTCTTTCCATGTACGCCTCAAACGGCAAGCGGATCGAGATTTTTAAGAACGAGATTTGATATCATTCTAAAAAAAGAAAAATTCACCCCCTTAAAAACGACACAAAAGCGTTGAATTTATTAAAAAGGAGTTTTTCCATCATGAAAATGACGTTTCGCTGGTACGGCGAAAGCGATAGCATTCCGCTTTCCTACATTCGCCAGATTCCCGGCATGAGCGGCGTTGTAACCGCCGTTTACGACATTCCCGTGGGCGAGGTATGGCCCATGGATCGCATCCTGCGCCTCAAGGAGCTCTGCGACCAAAACGGACTGGAAATGGAGGTTATTGAGAGCGTTCCGGTTCACGAGGACATCAAATTGGGTCTTCCCTCCCGTGACCGACTCATTGCCAACTATGCCCAAACCATCCGCAATCTGGGCAAGGTAGGTGTCAAGTGCATCTGCTACAACTTTATGCCCGTGTTCGACTGGCTCCGCACCAATCTGCACACCCTTGCGGAGGACGGCTCCAACTCGCTTTCCTACTGCCACGAGGAGCTGATGCGTCTGGATCCCAAGAACCTGCATCTGCCCGGCTGGGATGAAAGCTACACCTCGGATCAGCTCAACGCCCTTCTGGATTCCTACAAGGATATGAGCCACGAGACTCTGTTCGACAATCTGGTCTACTTCCTGAGAGGCATTATGCCCGCCTGCGACGAGACCGGCATCAATATGGCGATTCATCCCGACGACCCGCCGTGGGATATGTTCGGTCTGCCCCGTATCATCACGGGTATGGACAGCTACAACAAGCTCTTTACCGCCATTCCCAATCCCCACAACGGCATTACCCTTTGCACCGGCTCTCTGGGCGCGGGACGCGACAACGATATGGTTGCCATGGCGCGCCTTCTGGCGCCTCGCTCTTACTTTGCCCATCTGCGTCAGATCCGACACGAGGGCGAGCTGGACTTCTGCGAGAGCGGTCACCTGACCGAGACCGGAAGCCTTGATATGTACGGAATCGTGAAAGCTCTTGTGGAAAGCGGCTTTGACGGCTACGTTCGTCCCGACCACGGAAGAAACATCTGGGGCGAGGACGGCAAGCCCGGCTACGGTCTCTTTGACAGAGCCCTTGGCGCAACCTATCTCTACGGTCTTTTCGAGGCAGTAGAAAAAGCAGAAAGGTAACGCCATGCTTTACACCGACAGTCACGGCTCAAAAGAAAAATTCGCCAAGGATCCCGCCGTTATTCGGCTGGGAGACACCTACTATCTCTATCACAGCTCCTTCATTTCGGGAAAGAACCCCGGAGACAAGGATCGCCTCATCGTTGCCATTGCCACGTCAAGCGATATGGAGCACTGGACGTTCGTTGATTTTCTTCCGCTCACGCAGGAATGTGAAGAAAAAGGCATTGGTGCTCCCGCGGCGTACGTGGAGAACGGCGTGGTTCATCTCTTTTACCAAACCTACGGAAATCGGGAAAGAGACGCCATCTGCCACGCCACCTCGCGTGACGGCATTCACTTTGAAAAAGACCCCACCAATCCCATCTTTCGCCCCACCGCTGACTGGTGCTGCGGTCGCGCCATTGATGCCGACGTGGTTGCCTTTGGAGACAAGCTCTTCCTCTATATCGCAACCCGTGACAAGGACTTCAAGATCCAGATGCAGGGCTGCGCCTACGCCCCTCTCGGCTCGGACTACTCCCGTGACCAATGGACGCAGGCGGTAAACGCCCCCATCCTTTCTCCCGAATATCCTTGGGAGGGCAAGTGTATTGAGGCGGCGGCAACGCTGGTACGGAACAACAAGGTCTATCTGTTTTACGGCGGCTCCTACAACTGTACGCCTCAACAGATCGGCTACGCGGTGTCCGAGGATGGCGTTCATTTTGTAAAGCCTCTTGATCATCCATTCCTGCCCTGCGGCAAGGAGGGCGACTGGAACGCATCCGAATCGGGACACCCCTACGTTTTCATCGATGATGACGGAAGGATCTATCTGTTCTATCAAGGCAGTCCCGACGGCGGAAAGACCTGGATTCTTTCGCGCTGTGAGATCGGTTTCCATGGCGACGAGCCCTATATCATTCAATTCTTTCATGAACCTGAGGAGGATTTCCAATGAAATTACCCTATCAAATTGATCTGAGCAACAAGGTGGTTGCCATTACCGGCGCCGGCGGCGTGCTGATGAGCGAATTTGCCCGCGCGCTGGCAGAATGCGGCGCCAAGGTAGCGCTCCTGGACATCAACGCCGAGGCGGCAGAAGCAGTTGCCGCAAGCATTGGCGAGAACGCTCTTGCCGTTCCCACCAACTGCCTGGAGAAGGCAAGCATTGAGGCTGCCTACGAGACCATTAAGAGCAAGTTCGGTCCCGTCAACTTCCTCATCAACGGTGCCGGCGGAAACAATCCCCGTGCCACCTGCGACAACGAGACTATGACCCCCGACACCGAGGGCCTCAAGTCCTTCTTTGATCTGGAGGAAAGCGGTCTCAAGTTCGTATTTGATCTGAACATCACCTCTGCCTTTCTCGTCACGCAGATCTTTGCCAAGGACATGGTAAAGACGGGAGGAAACATCATCAATATCTCCTCCATGAACGCCTTCCGTCCTCTGACCAAGATCCCCGCGTACAGCGCGGCAAAGGCGGGAATCTCCAACTTTACCCAGTGGCTTGCCGTTCACTTTGCCCCCTGCGGCATCCGTGTGAACGCCATTGCTCCCGGCTTCTTTGTGACCAACCAGAACCGCGCCCTCCTCTTCACCGAGGACGGTCAGCCTACGGCAAGAACCAACAAGATTCTGAACGCTACCCCTCAGAAGCGCTTTGGAGAGGTGAACGATCTCATCGGTACCCTCCTCTGGCTTGCCGATGATGCCTCCAGCGGCTTTGTAACCGGTGTTGTCGTCCCCGTTGACGGCGGCTTCGCGGCTTATAGTGGAGTATAACAAAGGAATATTTTTTGCGGGGGAACCTTTTTTCGTAAAAAAGGTTCCCCCGCACCCCCTCCAAAAAACTTTCACAGTATTGGGGGATCAAAAAACGGAGCCTTCGCGATTTCACGCAAAAACTCCGTTTTTCTTATTTCTTTTCATACCAAGCGTTTCCGCAAAAGGAATCCCATTCCACGTCCACCGAATCAAAGACGACATAAACAGTAAAATAGGGCTCCTTGCCGCTGGCTCCGATCTCATATCCATCCAACGCTTTTTCAAAATGATATACCCAAAGATCCTGCCGCAATTCCTGCTCCAATTTTACCCGCGCCTCGTCATCGGTATAGATCACCAAAGACTCTTTGGTATATGAATTCCCGTTTTCATCCTTCTCCCACACACGTCCCGGCTCAAAAGAACGAACAGAAAAACCGTGAAAGGTAATCTTGGCGTTCTCAATTTCCAAATCGGTATTACCCAAACTCGCTATTGTATCCTTATGAAGATTCAAATGTCTTGCCGAGAGCACTAAGCAGTCTGATCCCCAAGATACAAAAGAAAATATGCTATCATGAAATTCAAAATCTTGTATCCGATCCTTCAAGCAATATTTCATGTAATCACCGTCCTTCTGCCTTCATTATAGCATAAAATCAAAGGGGTGTCAAGAAAAACCATGGACTTTTTCGTTTGGACGGTCAAGGGTAGATGAAATTGGGAATTATATGGCGACGCTCTTTCGTCCGATTTCCCTCAAACCTTGTAGGGACCGGCGTCCTCGACGGTCCGGATTGGTAGCCGTATAAAAAGCAAAATTTGTTGCTTCTCGGGTCGTCGAGGACGTCGACCCCTACAGGCAAAAATTCAAACCGCATCGATACGCCGAACGTGCGTTTTTTCTCCGCTCAGGGGATATGGAAAATCGTTAAGAGACCCCAACGCCAAGGGCGTTGCCAGCCCTGTGGGCGTTGTCGACTGCGAAAAACATCCACCGGATATTTTGGGGCGAGCTTGCGAGCCTTCTCAGAGGTGACACGGAAAACGATAAATTACGCACAAACCCGTAGGGGCGCTTCACGAAGCGCCCGCCCATACGGATTCAATCATTTTTAAAACGGGCGATTCATGAATCGCCCCTACGATCAAGGATAAATATAACCGTGAATTTTGCGGCTACGCTCTTTCGTCCGATTTCCTTCCAATCTCGTAGGGGGCGACGTCCTCGACGCCCCGGAAATGAAAGAATTTTTTAATTTGCAACCGGCTATTATCGGTAGCCACACACAAAGCAAACGCTTTTTCTTCTTGGACCGTCGAGGACGCCGGTCCCTACAGGCAAAAAATCCAAATCACATCAACACGCCGATACGGAGCAGAAATTGCATCGTTGTGTTGATTTGATGAATAATTTGATTGTAGGGGCGATTCATGA
>SVSL01000075.1 GCA_015064315.1 Oscillospiraceae bacterium | reverse complement strand
GGACCGACCTCCACGAGATCGCCGGCGAGATCGTGGAGGTCGGTCCCGACGCCGCCAAGCTAAGCAGCTGGAAGGTTGGCGACAAGGTCTGCTCCCTTCTCGGAGGCGGAGGATATGCCGAATACGTATCGGTCAAGTACGATATGCTCATGCCCATCCCCGAAAACTGCGAGCTCTATGAAGCCGCCGCTATGCCCGAGGCATTCGCTACGGCATATCTCAACCTCTTCCACGAGGGTCGCATTGAGGAAGGTAACACCCTTCTCATGCACGCGGGGGCAAGCGGACTTGCCAGCGTGGTGATCCCCATGGCAAGAGCCTTTGGCATCCGTGTCATCACCAGCGTTCTCGATGACGAAAAAGCAGAATCCATCAAGCCCTTGGGCGCGGATATCATCATCAATACTTCCCGCGAAAGCACTGCCGACGTGCTCAAGAAGGAGCTTGCCGCGGGACGTCCCGTAAACGTTGCCATCGACTGTCTCGGCGGCACGGGAATGGGCGACTGCCTGCCCTATCTTGCCCATGGCGCTCGCTGGATCATGATCGCGGCGCTGGCAGGACAGCTGACGCAGATCGATCTGAAGAACATCTACGTGCGCAACGTGCGCATCATCGGAAGCACCCTGCGCTCCCGTACCCCCGCCTTCAAGGCACAGCTGCTTGCCGATCTTGTGGAAAAGGTATGGCCCAAGGTGGCAACCGGCGAGATCCGTCCCACCATTTACAAGATCCTTCCCATCACCGAAGCCGAGGAGGCTCACGCCATCCTGGAGCGCGGCGAGAACGTAGGCAAGGTAGTTCTCAAGGTGATCTGATCGCAGATTCCAAGAATATTAAAAAGCCAAGATCGTTTTGATCTTGGCTTTTTTGGTTGCATTTTGAAATTATTTCTTATTCGGATTGCTTACGGGAGTCGCAGGCTTTGCGGGGCGCTGAGGCGCGCTCGTACCGCTCGCACGGTGGGTTCCGTAATATCCCGAATCGTATCTGGATTTATAATAAGCATTGATCTTGTTACCGGTTCCCTTTTTGCGATCCACCTGGTTCAAAACCACGCCCAGCAAACGGCAGCCGCTCTTTTCCAGCTGCTCCTTGACGTTCTGCGCCACACGGTACTTAACGTTACCCATGTTGACAACCATAACGGCACCGTCACAAACGCTTGCCATAACGGCGGCATCAATAACCAAGCCCAGGGGAGCGGCGTCCACCAGAACGTAATCGTAGTTGTTGCGCTGGGTCTTGATCAGCTCCTTGAACTCGGTGCTTCCGACCAGCTCGGTGGGGTTAGGGGGATAGGGTCCCGAAAAGATAATATCCAGGCCCGTAAACTGAGTATGATAGATCGCATCCTCCATGGCAACCTGACCCGAAAGGATCTGGCTCAAGCCCAGAATGCCGCGCTCCTTAGTGATGCGGCTGACCATAACCGATTTACGCAGGTCAGCGTCCACCAAAAGCACCCTCTTTCCGCTTTCCGCCAGGCTGCGTGCCGTTTCGAAGGAGATGGTGGTCTTACCCTCATGCGCAAAGCAGCTGGTTACAACGATGGATTTGACTTCCTTACCGGAAAACAGAATGTTGGTACGCAGGGTATTAAACGCCTCACGCACGAAATAGTTATTACTATCCTCAAGTGTTAATTCAATGGTTCTCATTTCTGCCTCTCCTCTCCTTACTGCTTACCAGCCGCTCCGTCATGGGAGGCACTGTAATAACCGTATCTGGATCTGCGGCGATTCGAATCCTGACGGTTGGGGATCATACCCAACGTGCTCAGACCGAGATATTTCTCTACGTCCTCTGCAGAGTTGATCTTATCATCCATCTGCGAACGAATAAAGTAAATCACATACACAACAAGAGCGGCACCCAGGGACGCCAACAGCACCAAAAGCAGGGACACGGGATTGCAGATCGTATCCGGCACCTCCGCAAAGTCCACTACCGAGGAAATGGGCTGCTGATATTTTTCGTTGAAATACTCACAAGCGTAGGTTGCCACCTTGTTTGCCAGCTCGGCGCTCATCTCGGCATTGGTGGTGGTTACCGAGAGAGTCAACACGCGATCCTCACCCGAATTTTCGATCTTGATCATCTTCTTCAGATCCTTCCAGGTGGTATCCGACAGCGCGGGGGTATCCTTGAGCACGGGATTGAGTACGTGATCGCGGCTGACCATCAAAATCTTACAGTCGTCGATCAGGGCGTTCGCGATCGAAATATCCTGCACCAAGTTGGTGTTGGGAACGTTGGGATTTTCACTGTCGTTGGAGTTACGCAGAATGTAAATGGTGGCCTGTGCCTCATACTTGTCCACGTGAAGCGCGGACAAAACGACGTAAAGGCCGATAAATACAACGATCATTGTAGCAAGCACAACCACCCAACAACGCTTGAACACGCTCCAAAAGTCGCTAAAATGCAGTTCTACTTCCTTTGTTTTTTCTTCCATAATCAAAACAAATCCTTTCCTAAAAACAGTCTGTTTGCAAGCCTTTTTTAAAAGCGCTCGTTGTTGACGATCCTACAGGCATTATCCCAGGTCAGCTCACGGATTCCCGCGGCAGAGCAATGCTTTGCCAAAAAATCCATGCAGACCGACATCTTGGGAGAACGCGAGGTGAGGTTGTGAGCATCCGTGGAGATCACGTGGATCAGCCCCAGCTTAAAGAGCTTTTTCCATTGCTTTTGCGCGTGTCTTCCCCATGAGCCTGCCACCGAGGAGGCGTTGACCTGAACCACGCCGCCGCGGTCCACAAAGTCCTCCACCCAATCCAGATGCTTTGCAAGGCAACGGTAGCGCTCGGTGTGCGCAAGAACCGGAAGATATCCGCTTCCCATCAGCTGCTCCATGGCTCTTTGGATCTCATAAAAATCCACTGCCTCGGGAAAATCCACCAGCAAATAACGGCCGCCCGCAAGGGTGCGGCAGCGTCCGTCCTCGAGCGCCTCCAGACAGCTGTGATGATATCCCAGCTCATGGCCGAGAAACAGCTTCATATCCGGATGTTTTTGGGCAACGTATGCCTGCAGAAGCGCAAAGGCTTCCTTGGATGCCTCATAGGTTTCACCAAACAGATAGGGCGAATAGTGAGGGGTCAGGCAGAGTGCGCGAACCCCGTCCTCATACGCAGCCTCCAGCATGGCATACATTTCCTCGGGCGTTGTTGCGCCGTCGTCAACGCCGCAGAGCATATGACTGTGCAGATCGAAAAAGCGCGCCATAAGATACCTCCCGCGTTTTTTACCAAGTCAAGCATGGTTGGCACAATAACCTCATATTATTATATCATGAGTTCTCCTGTTTGTCTACCCCCTGCTTGATTTTTAACAGTCTTTTAACATTTGAAGAGGTTTGAAAATGAAAAAAACGAGGTCTTCGAAAAGTATTGCACGCAAATTTCTCTGTCTCCTTTGTGTCCTGATTCTCCTTCTGGTGGGATGCACGGGTGAAAAAAGAACCCCCGAGGAGGTTCTGACCGCGGTCTGCCACTCTCAACCGGGGCTTCCCGCAGGAAGGCTTTATGTACTCTCCGCACCGACAGACGATGCCAAGCACCCAAGTGACGGGTGGCTTGCCTCTGCCTTTGACAAGGACCTGCTTCGCGCCGCCCTCCCCATGGTAAAGGACGCCGCCTTTTTCTCTTCCTACACCCACGCCTGTGAGTTCGCGATCTTTCTTTGTCAAAGCTCCAAGGGAGCAGATGCCGTTTCCCGACTCTGCCTGCAACGTCTGAACACCTTAAAGCTTTATTGGGAAGGTGCCGAGGTCATCGACACACCACCGCAAAACGCGGGGGTGACGGTTCGGGGGCGCTGGGTGATCCTCTATTTCTGCCAGGATCCCGAAGCGGCACTGCGCGCGTTCCGCAGAACGCTCTAAAGCAGCGTTACGATCCAATAAAGGACACCCCAGACCGTTCCCGCAAGGGTTGCGTATAAAAGGACCGGTCCGGCGACGGTAAAGATTTTTGCGCCAACGCCCAGCACAAGTCCCTCGGCGTGGCTGTCGATGGCGGGTGAAACCACTGCGTTGGCAAAGCCGGTAATGGGAACCAGCGTCCCCGCCCCCGCCACCTTGGCAATGCGGTCAAAAACGCCCAACGCTGTTAAAATCACAGACAGGAGAATCAGGGTAACCGAGGTCAGAAGCCCCGCGTCCTCCTTGCCAAGACCGCAGAAATTCCGATAGACGTTCTGCAAAATCTGCCCAAGCAGGCAAATGCTTCCTCCGATCCAGAAGGCGTGGAAGCAGTCCCTCAAAAGCGGCGATCTCGGCGCGTGCGCCTTGGCAAATTTTTGATAGGTTTTTTGATCCATGTGCATGGCGTTTCCTCACTTTTCAAGCATCTGTCGGGCTTGCGCTTAGTATTTCCGCGCAAAAATGAATTATGCGGTTGACTTTTTGCAAAAATTGGTATATACTAAAGGAAAAGGAAGAAAAAGGAGATTACACCATGAATTGGGATGAAATTCGCACTCGCGTGAAAAAAGCCGCGGTCAAAACCGCAGATCAGATCAACTATTCCACCGACCTCGCCACCCTGCAGGTCAAGCTTTCCATGGCGGAATCCCGTTTGGAAAAGGCATATACCGCCCTTGGAAAGGTCGCCTATGAGCATTTTACGGGAGAGGAAAACGCCGCCCAAGCCGTTGCCGAGGCGATGCTCCGCATAGAAGAAGAAAAAAAAGCGGTTGCAGGCTGGAAGCGTTGCATTGCCGCCCTGAAAAAGAAGCGCGCGGAAGAGATCAAAAAGAAAGCCGAGGTCGCCAAAGCCGAAGCCGTCACGCTCCCCTCCGAGGCTGCCGCGGATGTGCAAGCAGCCCTTGCGGAGAATCAGCAGGAGGAAGAACATGACCTTTGAAGAAAGAAAAGCCCAAGTCAAATCCTATCTTGGAAAAACAGTCACCATTGGCATTGACCGCCCCATTGGATACGTTCACGTCAAGGGCGAAAAAACACTGGTCTATCCCATCAATTACGGGTATATTCCCGGGGTTCTCGGCGGCGACGATGAGGAGCTGGACGTCTACCTCCTCGGCGTGGATCATCCCGTGGAGGAATACACCTGCCGCGTCATTGCCATCGCCCACCGCGAAAACGACGTGGAGGACAAGCTGGTCGCAGCCCCCGAGGGGATGAGCTTTTCCAAGGAAGAGATCGAAGCCGCCATTCATTTTCAGGAGAAATATTACGACACGCATATTGAGACGATGTAAGAAAAAAGAAGGGATCACGCGTATAGGGAATTACCTCAAAGGACAGTTTTTCCAAAATACGGCACATCTCGAAAGAGGTATGCCGTATTCTTGCGTTTGTGTCCCCCAATGCAGTGCTTCTTCTGTATTAACTAAAGACTACAACAAAATTACGATTATTTTGCTATACGAAAAGCCCGCACAAACCAAAGGCTCCCTTGTGTAAAGGGAACTCCGCCGTAGGCGGTGAGGGATTGTTTCCACGCTAAAACTAACTTTTACAATCCCTCCGTCACGCTTCGCGCGCCACCTCCCTTTACACAAGGGAAGCTTTTTTCTACCTCCCGGAAGGTAAGCAAAGAGCTTTTGAAATATAAATGTCAAAAGTGCCTTTGCGTTGCTTTTAGCAAAAATCTTGTTGTCTTTAATTAAGTCAGTAGTTGTCAGGAAAATTGACAAGTTATAGATGAACAAAAAAGGCTCCCTTGTGTAAAGGGAGCTGTCACGGCTTGCCGTGACTGAGGGATTGTTCTACGAGGTGATCAATATAATCACAGACACCCCGAAAGTTTTTATGTATTTCCGTATTCGGTATTCTGACAACGGTCAATCCATAGCCTTCAAGGAAAGCTATTCTTTCCTCATCATATTGTTTTCCTTCTTCGGTATAATGTCCCGATCCGTCAAGCTCTATGATGAGCTTTGCCTCTGCACAGTAAAAATCTGCGATATACTTACTGAGAACTTTTTGACGTAAAAAACGAACAGGATAGGTGCGCAGAAAATCATACCAAAGATGGTTTTCTTCTTTGGTCATATTCTTTCGTAGCATTTTCGCAGTTGGAACAATGTCTTTATTATGTTTTCTCTGCATTACAATCCCTCCGTCTCGCTTACGCGAGCCACCTCCCTTTACACAAGGGAGGATTTTGAAGATAAGCGATCAATGTTTCTCGTCAAATTGAATTCTGTTAGGTTAACTTGGTTAGTAAAAAGTAGGGGCGCTGACCAACTACAATCATATTTGTCACATTAGAAATATCATAGCCGCTATTTTCATATGTCGACAAAAACTCTTGTTCGCTCGGATAAATAATTTCTTGACCATACCAAGCTTTTGAAGATTGCGGTGTAAGCTCCAAGTATATTATTTTGCTTTCTGCCTCAAACGTTAGTATCGTGTGTACTTTGTTTTTCTTCTTGTTATATAACAACCATATTTTGCTTGAAACATTCAAACTGTCAAGTATTGATTTCATTACCAAAACCGCATCTACACAAGTACCGATTTTTTCTTTAAGCGTGACAGATGGATCTTGAACAGTGTAAACAGTCATTGAAAGATGATAGTAGTCATTATCAAATCCATTTTGCATATTCGGTTTGTATTTTCGACCGTCAAAAATGAATCCGTATTCAAAACCGTTATTATATAATTTTGATTTTAGTATATTGCATATTTCTTTGATTGTCATTCTCGAGTTCACTCCATCAAATTCTTGTTTATTGTTGATACTTATCGCGCATCCATATTATAGCATAGAAACCGCAGAAAATCAATCTGCGGTTTCTATTTTTTCCTGTCGGCAGGTAGTATACTCCTAAAACTGTCCTTAAAAGTGACGCTCTATGTGATTCCTTCTTTTTTGATTATTTCAAGATCTCCTTCAGGAACGCCGTCAGGGTGTCTGCCTGCTTTTGATGTTGCTCGACGTTGGGATGGTTGCCGGGCGCGCCGTTGTGGGTGTGCTTGGTAGGCGTGACGGGGCTGATATCGGTGGTCATCACCAGACTGTAAAGTCCCGCCTCGGCACCGCCCTTGGCGTCGATCACCTCTTGGATCAGGGGAGGCGCGATCTTGCACTGAATGGTGGAGTTGTAGCAGAAGACGATGGGTGTGCTTTCTGTATAGGTGGTGCGGATCTGCGCGATCAGATCCTCCACATGCGCCTTGAACTCGGCGGTGTTGGTTTTAATACGCCCCTCGTCGTTTTCTCCCAGGTTGACCACGACCACGTCGGGAGTACGGGTGGGCTGAAAATCCTTTTGGGTGTGATCTCTGCGATAACTGATGCAGGGATATACGTCGGTCATGGGATAGGACACGCTTCCCTTATAGAAGCCGATGCCCGAAATGGCAAGCATGGAGTAATCTGCCTGCATCGCCTCCGCCGTCAGATATGCGTAAGCCGAGGTTCCCTCGGTGGTGGCAGCTCCCACCTTATCGTCGGTTGTGGTGAGTCCCAACAATTTATTGATTCCCAACGCCGCGTAGCCGCAGGTGGTGGAATCTCCGACGAACTCAATGAACATCTCCCGATCGGCGGGACGCTCGCGCAGCTCGCCCGAGAGCACGATGGCATCCACCGAGGTGTTGCCGTTCATGTTCTGGCGAAGCACGCGGACCGTGTGAAGCCCCTCCTCCAGATCCGACGCGATCTTTACGCGGTGGGTTCCCACGTCAAGGTAGTAGGTATTGCCATCCCGTGTTTTGGTTTCGTGGTTGTATTTGAGCTCGTCCATGCGAACGCCGTCGATATAGACCGTGAGATAGGTATCCAGCGTGGTGGTCATATCCAGATAGATATCTCCCTTGCAGTCGGCGGAAAATTCGATTCCCGACGCCGTCCAGTCACAGGTCACGCTCTTCTCAATGACAGCGGAGCGTCCGTGAAGCTTGAGGTGCTCCAGAACCTCGGCGGGGTAAAATGTCTTTTCGCTGTAATCGGTGGGGGGAACGGGAGGCAGGGTCTCTGCTGCCGTGGTGATCTCGGCAGTGACCCCGACACCTTCCGCATCCTTGGCGTTACATCCCGCAAGCAGGATCAGCGAAAGAACGATGCATAACGTGGCAATTACAATTTTGGTTTTCATAATGTCTCTCCTTGATTGTCAGATTGATATCAATATTATACCACCAAACCTCTCTGAAAGCAACCACCTGTCCAAAAATTAAATTTGTTAATATTTTTTGACATCCCCTTTTATCTGTTCCATACCGTTTGACAGCTTCCGCTTTTTGTGATATAATGGTGTATTATAAAGTTTGTATAAAGGAGTATGCTATGCCCTTTCTCATTCTTGGCGGAGTACTTCTCTTGATTCTCACCGTCGCGCTTTGCGCTGCGCGCTGGGTCTTTGGAAAAGCCTTCTATGCCCCTGATCACAAAAAAATGGCTGATCCCCGTGATTTTTATTCCCAGGGAAAGGATGCCGTTCACAAAAATGCGCTGGTTGCTTTGGTGGACGAGCTGGAGCACAAGCCCTTTGAAGCCGTCTCCATCATCTCCCGTGACGGGCTGAAGCTGACGGGGCGCTACTACCACACTGCCGACGGTGCGCCCTTGAAATTCATCTTCCACGGCTGGCGAAGCAACGTCCTGCGCGACTGCGGCGGCGGCGCCAAGATGGCGTTTGATTCGGGCTACAATCTGCTCTTGGTCAATCAACGCGCCCACGGCGACAGCGACGGCAATGTGATCACCTTTGGCATCAAGGAAAAATACGACTGTCTGGATTGGATCAACTACGCCGTTGACCGCTTTGGCAAGGACGTAAGGATCATTCTGGGCGGCATCTCCATGGGAGCGGCAACCGTGCTCATGGCATCGGCTCTCGATCTTCCCGAGAACGTCAAGTGCATCTCCGCCGACTGCGGCTACACCTCTCCCGAGGCGATCATCCGCAAGGTCTGCCGCGAGGATATGGGGATTCCCGATTGGCTGGGCTTCCCCTTTGTCCGCCTTGGCGCCCGTCTCTTTGGCAAATTCTCCATCATGGACGGCGGCGCGGTGGAGGCAGTCAAGCACGCCAAGGTGCCGCTTATGATCATGCATGGCGACGAGGACGACTTTGTTCCTTTTTCCATGTGCCATGAAATTTTCGACGCCATTCCGGGAGAGAAGACCCTCCTCACCGCCCAGAACGCCGGACACGGAATGAGCTATTTTGTTGAAACAGAACGATACCAAAAGACGCTTCGCGAATTTGAAAGCAAGGCACTGAACCGATAAACCTTCAGGAGGATTCCTTCATTGAACACAGCTGACCGATATTATGAAAAAATGACCAAAACACCGGTTTCGGCGTTGATTATCCGCCTTGGCATTCCCACCACCATTTCCATGCTGATCACGGGAATCTACAACCTGGCAGACACCTACTTTGTGGGAACGCTGGGAGAGAGCGCGCAGGCGGCAACGGGTATTCTTTTTACCCTGCAATGCATCATCCAGGCGGTTGCCTTTATGCTGGGACACGGCTCGGGGACCTTTGTTTCCAAGGCGCTTGCCGATAAGGACACCAAGGAAGCCACCACCTACGTTTCCACCGCATTCTTTACCGGTGCGGCGGCAGGAACGCTCCTGCTGGCGGTCGGACTTTCGATCCTCAAGCCCTTTATACGGCTTCTGGGCTCCACCGAAACCATTCTTCCCTACGCCTGCGACTACGGTATGTGGGTGCTCATCGCCTGTCCCTTTATGATCTGCTCCTTGGTGCTCAATAACAATCTGCGCTACGAGGGAAAAGCCTTTTACGCCATGTTCGGTCTGACGGCGGGCGGTCTCTTGAACATCTTTGGCGACTGGCTTTTGATCAAAAAGCTGGAGTTGGGCGTTTACGGCGCGGGACTCTCCACCGCCGTTTCCCAGATGATCAGCTTTACCATTTTGCTCATTCTCTACTTGAAGATGGCGCAAAGCACCATTTCGATCCGTGCCGTCAGCAGTAAATTCGCGGTCTATGCGGGCATCATCCGCGTGGGCTTCCCCTCCTTGATCCGTCAGGGACTCACCTCGATCTCCAACGGACTGCTCAACAACCTTGCCAAGCCCTTTGGCGACGCCGCCATTGCCGCCATCAGCGTGGTCAACCGCTTCTCGTCTCTCGTCATGTGTGTGGGACTTGGAATCGGTCAAGGCTTCCAGCCCGTGGCTTCCTTTAACTATCAGGCAAGAAAATACAAGCGTGTGAAGCAAGGCTTGATCTTTACCACCGTTTTTGGCTTCTGCCTTGTGGCGATCCTCTCGGCCTTTGGCTTCCTCTTCTCCGAATCCATTGTGGAGATCTTCCAAGAGGAACGCCGTGTGATTGAGATCGGCACCCCTGCGTTGCGGTACGCGTGCATAGGACTGCTCTTCCTTCCCCTCTCGGTGCCCGTGAATATGCTCTATCAGAGCATCCGAAAGGCAGGCGTGGCATCCTTCCTCTCGATTCTGCGGTCGGGTGCGACACTCATTCCCACCCTGCTCATCGGAGTGCATTTTCTGGGACTGGACGGCATCCTTTTGGCACAGCCCATTGCCGACGGCATCACGGGTCTGATCTGCATCCCCTTTATCCTGTATTTTTTGCGAACCACTCCCGACGACGAATGAGTCAAGCGTACAAAAACTGCCGATTCATTAAGAAGAACGAACAACCTTCTTAAAAAGCAAAGCCTTATGGCTACGCTCTTTCTTGAAAATTCTCACCATAATGTGTAGGGACCGGCGTCCTCGACGGTCCAAGAAGAAAGAGCGCTTGCTTTTTATACGGCTATTGATATGTAGCCGTCTGCAAAGCAAAAATTTATGCTTCTCGGACCGTCGAGGACTGTACAGTGTAGTATGATTATATACAGGTAGTGCAAGATGATCGTATACAGTTTTGTGATATAATAAAGGCAGGAAAATAACCTAAAAGGAGGTTGTTCAAATGCCTTGGAAGGACA
>SVSL01000074.1 GCA_015064315.1 Oscillospiraceae bacterium | reverse complement strand
TCGCCCATGCAAACGGCGTTCCGCTGATGATCGACAACACCTTCCCCACCCCCGTGAACTGCCGCCCCTTTGAGTTTGGCGCCGATATCGTTACCCACGCCACCACCAAGTATATGGACGGTCACGGCTCTGCCGTTGGCGGTGCCATTGTGGACGCCGGCAAATTTGACTGGATGGCGCACGCCGAAAAATTCCCCGGTCTCTGCACCCCCGACGAAAGCTACCACGGCATCACCTACGCCGAAAGATTTGGCAAGGAAGGCGCATTCATTACCAAAGCCACCGCCCAGCTCATGCGTGACCTTGGCGTGACCCCCGCTCCCATGAATTCCTTCTTGCTCAATCTGGGACTGGAAAGCCTGCACGTGCGCATGAGACAGCACTGCGACAACGGTCTTGCCCTGGCAAAATATCTGGAAAATCATCCCAAGGTAACCTGGGTCAACTACCCCGGACTGCCCTCCTCCCCCGACTACGCCCTGACCCGGAAGTATATGCCAAACGGCACCTGCGGCGTTGTCAGCTTTGGTGTTAAGGGCGGCAGAGAGGCGGCCTCCAAGTTCATGGAGTCCCTCAAGATCGTTGCCATTGAGACCCACGTTGCCGACGCACGCTCCTGCTGCTTGCATCCCGCAACCACCACCCACCGTCAGCTCAGTGATGCCGACCTCATCGCCGCGGGTGTAGGTCCCGATCTGATCCGCCTTTCCTGCGGTCTGGAGGACACCGCCGATCTCATTGCCGACGTAGAGCAGGCGCTTGCCAACGTATAAACCTTTCAATCAGGAGAGTTACAACCATGCCCATCAAAATTCCAAACGATCTGCCCGCCGTGCAGACGCTTGCCGATGAAAACATCTTCGTCATGACCGAAACGAGAGCCATTACGCAGGACATCCGTCCCTTGCGCATTGTGCTTCTCAACCTCATGCCCAAGAAGATCGAGACCGAGACACAGATCTCGCGCATCTTGGGAAACACTCCCTTGCAGATCGAGCTGACCCTCATCCGCACCAAGACCCACCAGTCTCAGAACACGGCGCAGGAGCATCTCCTTGCCTTCTACAAGACCTTTGATGACATCCGTCACGAAAAATACGACGGCATGATCATCACCGGCGCGCCCGTGGAGCTGTTGGACTTTGAAAAGGTGGACTACTGGGAGGAGCTTTGCGAGATCATGGATTGGTCCAAGACCAACGTCCACAGCACCATGCACATCTGTTGGGGCGCGCAGGCAGGCCTTTACCATCACTACGGCATCAAGAAATACGAGCTGCCCAAAAAGCTCTTTGGCGTATTCCCTCACAAGGCGGACTATGCCAAGTCCATGCTTCTGCGCGGCTTTGACGGGGTGTTCCACGTTCCTCACTCCCGCTACACCGCGGTCAAGCGTGAGGAGATCGAGGCAATCCCCAATCTGCGTATTCTCGCTTCCTCCGAAGAGGCGGGCGTTCATATCGTGGGTGCCATCGGCGGCAGACAGTTCTTCATTATGGGACACGCCGAATACGATCCTCTGACGCTGGATTCCGAATACCGCCGCGATGCCGCCGCGGGACTTGGAACCCTCCCCCCCGAGAACTACTATCCGGACAACGATCCGAGCAAGGAGCCCGTCATCACCTGGCGCGCCCACGGAAGCCTGCTCTTTATCAACTGGCTCAACTATTTCGTTTACCAGTCCACGCCCTATGATCTGAAGGACATCAAGGACGCGGGAAAAGAAGAATAAATTTGATTTTTTTCAAAAAACCTATTGACAAACCACAAAAAGTGTGGTATGATAGTGCCAATTTAAAAAGGCTGTGACGAAGACGGCTGAAAAAGAACGTTTCCAGAGAACCGACGGTTGGTGCGAGTCGGCAGCGAGCTTTTTCAAATGCCCATCCCTTCCGAGCCGGAAGCCCGAAAGCGTTTTTTCGCCAGTAGGCGTTTCCCGTGATTGCTGCGTAAAGGCATAAGGATTGTTGGATCCTGAGTGACGGCTTTGCCGTAATTTGAGTGGTACCGCGAGTGTTTTATCACCCGTCTCAAAGAAACCCTTTGGGACGGGTGTTTTTATTTTTTCAATCAAAAAATCCAAAAGGAGGAAGAACGATCATGGCAACACTTGAAAACGAAAAATTATTGGAGGTCGCCCGCCGAATTCGCGAAATGCGCGAGATCTTTGGCTTCGGAGTTGCCGAAATGGCGCAAAAGACCGAGGTCAGCGAAGCTGATTATCTGGCTTACGAAAGCGGAAAGAAGGACTTCCCCTTTACCTTTATTCATAAATGCGCCCTTGCCTTTGGCGTTGGCATCACCGACCTGCTGGAGGGTCAGAGCGCACGCCTTCACTCCTACACCGTCACCCGCAAGGGTGAGGGTCAGCAGACCGCAAAGGAGGACGGCATTGAGATCAAAAACTTGGCCCCCCTCTTCCAAAAAAAGATCGCTGAGCCCTACTGGGTTCGATACGAGTACAACGAGGAGCTTCAGAACCGGCCCATTCACCTGACCAAGCATTCGGGACAGGAGTTCGACTTCATTATGAAGGGCAGACTCAAGATCCAGATCGGTGACAACGTGGAATATCTGAGCGAGGGCGACAGCATCTATTACAATTCCTCCACACCTCACGGTATGATCGCCGTGGATGGCAGTGAGTGCCTGTTCGTAGCCGTGGTCCTTCCCGGTGAAAACGAGCCCGAGGAGACGCTTCGCGAAACCATCATGGCGGCATATTCCGGCGACAAGAAGCTGGTATGCTCCGACTTTGTGGACACCATAGAGGATGAAAACGGCTATCCCACCTCCATTGAGTTCAAGAACGAGGAGCGCTTCAATTTCGCCTTTGACGTGGTGGACGCCCTTGCAAAGCGCGAGCCCGAAAAGCTTGCCATGATCCACGTCTCCAAGGACAAGACCGAGCGCAGATTCACCTTTAACGACATGAAGCGTCGCTCCGCGCAATGTGCCAACTACTTCAAGTCCCTTGGTATCAAGAGAGGCGACCGCGTCATGCTGGTGCTCAAGCGACACTACCAGTTCTGGTTCGCAATTCTCGGTCTGCACAAGCTGGGTGCCATCGTCATTCCCGCCACCAATCAGCTTCAGGAGCACGACTTTGAGTACCGCTTCAATGCCGCTGACGTCAGCGCCATCCTTTGCACCGCCGACGGAGACGTGGCAAATCAGGTGGATCTGGCGCAAGCCAAATGCCCTTCCCTGAAAACCAAGATCCTTGTGGGCGGCAAGCGCGAGGGCTGGAAGTCCTTTGACGAGGAATACAACCTCTTCAGCGCACACTATTACCGCACCGAGGAAACTCCCTGCGGAAGCGATCTGATGCTCATGTTCTTCACGTCCGGCACCACGGGATATCCCAAGATCGCCGCGCATAACTATAAGTACCCCCTGGGTCACTACGTCACCGCCAAATACTGGCACGGCGTCAACCCCGACGGCCTCCACTTCACCATCTCGGACACCGGCTGGGGTAAGGCTCTTTGGGGCAAGCTCTACGGTCAGTGGCTCTGCGAGGGCGCGGTCTTTACCTACGACTTTGACCGCTTTGACGCCGCCGATATTCTGCCCATGTTCGCAAAATACGGCATCACCACCTTCTGCGCTCCCCCCACCATGCTCCGCATGATGATCAAGGAGGATATTTCCAAGTACGATCTCTCCTCGGTCCGTCACATGACCACCGCAGGCGAAGCACTCAACCCCGAGGTCTACAAGCAATTCGAGGAAGCTACGGGACTCCAGACCATGGAAGGCTTTGGACAAACCGAGCTGACTCTTACCATTGCAAACCTCATGGGCGGTCCTCACAAGCTGGGCTCCATGGGCAAGCCTGTGCCGATCTATGACGTTGACATTGTGGATCCCGACGGCAATCCCGTTGCCGACGGTGAGGTGGGCGAGATCATTGTGCGCACCGACAAGAAGATCCCCTGCGGTCTCTTTGAGGGCTACTACAAGAACGAGGAAAAGACCCGCGAGGTATGGCACGACGGTATGTATCACACGGGCGACACCGCTTGGCGCGATGAGGACGGCTTCTACTGGTACGTGGGTCGCGTGGATGACGTGATCAAGTCCTCGGGCTACCGCATTGGTCCCTTTGAGATCGAAAGCGTGATCATGGAGCTTCCCTACGTTCTGGAATGCGGTGTTTCCGCCGCTCCCGACGAGCTGCGCGGTCAGGTGGTAAAGGCAAGCATTGTGCTGACCAAGGGAACACAGCCCTCGGAGGAGCTGAAAAAGGAAATTCAGACCTACGTCAAGCAGCATACCGCACCTTACAAGTACCCCCGTATCGTTGTCTTCCGCGATGAGCTTCCCAAGACCATCAGCGGTAAGATCCAGAGAAACAAGCTCTGATTTTTCTTCTGTATATATAAGGTAAGAAAAAAATTTCAAAAACATATTGACAAACATCCCAATTTGTGTTATAATAGCGAAAAATGATAAAAGGCTTTGACGAAGAGTAACAAGGTAATATGCCCTGCAGAGAGATGGCGGTTGGTGCGAGTTCATCGGAAACAGTCACTTTGTTTGTAGCTTCTGAGCCGAGAGGAAGAAAGTCCTGTGACAAGTAGAACCTCTCCGTGATTGCTGCGTAAAGGCATACGGATTGAAGGATCCTGAGTGGCGGTTTCAAACTGCAATTTGAGTGGTACCGCGGGCAGACTGATTTTCAGACGCTCGTCTCAAAGTCACAAGCTTTGGGACGAGCGCTTTTTATTCCGTCCCGTGAAAAGGAGTTTTAAAGAATGGAACAGATTACAGGTCTTGATTACAAAATTCAAGAAATGGCGCGACGCATCCGCGAGCTCCGCGAGATCGAGGGCTACACCGTTGCGGAAATGGCGGAAAAAACCGACGTAACCGCCCAGGAATACATGGACTGCGAGGAAGGCAGAAGCGACCTCAACTTTGCTTTCATCTATCGCTGCGCCATGGCTCTCAAGGTCAACGTAACCGATATCATTGAGGGTTACAGCCCCAAGCTCCGCTCCTATACCGTGACCCGAAACGGCGCAGGTCAGGAGATCGCAAAGGCACACGGCATGACCTACCTGCACATGGCATACGACTTCAAAAACCGTATTGCCGAGCCCCTTTACGTAAAGATCAACTACAACGATGCCGACGCGCACAAGGATATTGAGCTGACTACCCACACGGGTCAGGAGGTCGATATCGTCATTGATGGTCAGCTCACGGTTCAGATCGGCGAGCACCGCGAGGTTCTTGGCCCCGGCGACAGCATCTATTACAACAGTGAAACGCCCCACGGTATGATTGCCACCGGCGGAAAGGATTGCACCTTCTACGCCATCGTTCTCAACCCTTCCGGCGAGCCCATTGCCGAGCTCATGCCCACCAAGGCGGTTCAGAATACCAAGCTGGTTACCAAGAAGGATACCAAGGAGCGCATCTGGCACAATTACATCGACGTGACCGAAACCGAGACCGGTCACCCCACCTCCATCACCTTCAAGAATACCGAGCATTTCAACTTCGCCTTTGATCTGGTGGACGCTCTGGCAGACAGAGAGCCCGGAAAGCTGGCGATGCTCCATATCGCAAAGGATAAGACCGAGCGCCGCTTCACCTTCAAGGACATGAAGCGTGAATCCAACCGCTGCGCCAACTACTTCAAGTCGATTGGCATTAAGCGTGGCGACCGCGTCATGCTGGTGCTCAAGCGCCACTATCAGTTCTGGTTCGCTATGATCGGTCTGCACAAGATCGGTGCCATTGCCATCCCCGCTGTTAACCAGCTTCAGGAGCATGACTTTGAGTACCGCTTCCAATCCGCAGGCGTTTCCGCCATCCTCTGCACCGCAGACGACGACGTGGCGCATCAGATCGATCTGGCAAGTGCAAAATGCCCCACCCTTGTAAACAAGATTTTGGTAAACGGTACCCGTGAGGGCTGGCGTTCCTTTGACGAGGAATACACCATGTACAGCACCCATTACAATCGCCCCGCGGATGCTCCCGGCGGCGAGGATCTGATGCTGATGTACTTCACCTCCGGCACCTCGGGCTACCCCAAGATCGCGGCACATAACTACAAATACGTTCTGGGTCACTTCCACACCGCCAAGTATTGGCACACGGTGGATCCCGAGGGACTTCACTTCACCATTTCCGATACCGGCTGGGCAAAGGCAATGTGGGGTAAGCTCTACGGTCAGTGGCTCTGCGAGGCGGCAACCTTTGTTTACGACTTTGACCGCTTTGACGCCGCAGACATCCTGCCCATGTTCGCAAAATATCAAATTACCACCTTCTGCGCACCTCCCACCATGCTCCGCATGATGATTAAGCAGGATATTTCCAAATACGACCTCTCCTCGGTTCAGCACATGACCACCGCAGGCGAGGCGCTCAACCCCGAGGTCTACCGTCAATTTGAAAATCTGACGGGTCTGCAGATCCACGAGGGCTTTGGACAGACCGAAAGCACCATGATCATTGGTAACCTTGTGGGCGCGCCTCACAAGATCGGCTCCATGGGTAAGCCGGCTCCCATCTATGACGTTGAGCTGGTTGACGCCGACGGCAAGCCCGTTAAAACGAGTGAAAACGGTGAGATCGTGGTCAAGATCAAGGACGGCATTCCCTGCGGTCTCTCGGTCGGCTACTACGGCGACGCCGAAAAAACGGCAGAAACCTGGAAGGACGGTCTCTATCACACCGGTGACGTGGCTTGGCGCGATGAGGACGGCTACTTCTGGTACGTGGGACGCGTGGACGACGTGATCAAGTCCTCGGGCTACCGCATTGGTCCCTTTGAGATTGAAAGCGTTATTATGGAGCTCCCCTACGTTCTGGAGTGCGGCGTTTCCGCCGTTCCCGATGAGGTAAGAGGTCAGATCGTAAAGGCAAGCATTGTGCTTGTAGACGGCACCGAGCCCACCGAGGAGCTCAAGAAGGAGATCCAGACCTACGTAAAGGAAAGAACCGCTCCCTACAAGTACCCCCGTATCGTTGTCTTCCGCGACAGCCTTCCCAAAACGGCAAGCGGTAAGATCCAGCGCAACAAGCTGTAAAGGAGTTTTTCCCTATGAAAGCAAACAAGCGTATCACGTTGCTTTGCGGTCATTACGGAAGCGGAAAAACCAACGTGGCGGTCAATCTTGCGCTTCGGGCGCGAAAAGACTGCGAGAAGGTTGCAATCGCAGACCTTGATATCGTCAATCCCTATTTCAGAAGCAAGGACAGCAGTGCGGATTTCGAGGCGGCAGGCATTCGTCTGATCTGCTCGGAATACGCCAACAGCAATGTGGACATCCCCGCTCTGCCTCAGGATATGTACGCCATCACAGACGATAAGAGCCTTAAGGTCTTCATCGATGTGGGCGGCGACGATCGGGGCGCCTTGGCGCTGGGAAGACTTACCCCCGCCATCCTTGCGGAGAATGATTATGAAATGCTCATGGTCATCAACCGCTACCGCCCTCTGACAAGAGACGCGGCATCCACCCTTGAGGTGATGCGGGAGATCGAATTTGCCTGCAAGATCCCCTTTACGGGACTGGTCAACAATTCCAATCTGGGACGTGAGACCACTGCAGAGGATATCCTTTCCTCGCTCCCTTACGCAGAGAGCGTGGCAGAGGCTTCCGGGCTCCCCGTGGTGATGACGGCGTTTGACGAGAGTCTTGCCGCCGACCTTGACGGCAAGGTCCCCCATCCCTTCCCCTTGACCCTGCAAAAGAAAATTATTTAGTACACAATTCGGCGCATTGCGCCATCAAAAAGGAGTAATACAATGGCAAAATTAACCTTTAAGACCGACAACTGTAAGGGTTGCGGCTTGTGTGTGGATGCCTGCCCGAAGAAGATCCTTCGCTTGGCGTCCGAAAAGATCAACAAAAAGGGACATCATCCCGCAGAAATTACCGACCAGGCGGCTTGCATCGGCTGTGCCTTCTGCGCAACCATGTGCCCCGATTGCATCATTAAAGTAGAGAGGTGATTCAACATGGCAGATAAAGTTTTAATGAAAGGTAACGAGGCGATTGCCGAGGCCGCAATCATCGCGGGCTGCCGTCACTACTTCGGTTACCCCATTACCCCTCAGACCGAGATCGCCGCTTACATGGCAAAGAAAATGCCCAAGATCGGCGGAACCTTCCTGCAGGCAGAAAGTGAAATCGCCGCCATCAACATGGTTTACGGCGTTGCTTCCACGGGTCTGCGCGTTATGACCTCCTCCTCCTCCCCCGGAATCTCCCTCAAGAGCGAGGGTATTTCCTACCTTGCCGGCGCGGATCTTCCCGCTCTTATCGTCAACGTACAGCGCGGCGGCCCCGGACTTGGCGGCATTCAGCCCAGCCAATCCGACTACTTCCAGGCAACTCGCGCAGCAGGTCACGGTGATTTCCATATGATCGTTCTGGCGCCCGCCTCCGTTCAGGAGATGGCTGAGCTGACCGTTAAGGGCTTTGAGCTGGCTGACACCTATCGCGTCACCTCCATGATTCTTGCCGACGGTACCATGGGTCAGATGATGGAGCCCGTTGCCCTTGACTTTGACGTGAAGCCCATGCCCGAAAAGCCTTGGGCAACCACCGGCACCAAGCTGGAGCGCAAGCACAACATTGTAAACTCTCTGTCCCTGGTTCCCGAGGAGCTGGAGCAGCTGAACTTTGCTCGTTTTGAGAGATACCGTCAGATCGAGGAGAACGAGACCATGTGGGAGGAATACATGATGGAGGACGCAGAGTACTGCGTTGCCGCCTTCGGTATCGCGTCCCGCGTATCCAAGAACGCCATCAATGAAGCAAGAAAGCAGGGCATTAAGGTTGGTATGATCCGCCCCATCACCCTGTGGCCCTTCCCCAAGAAGGCATTCAGAAAAGCCGCCGATCAGGTAAAGGCATTTATCTCCGTGGAGCTTTCCATGGGTCAGATGATCGACGATGTCAGACTGGCAAGCGAGTGCAAGGTACCCGTTACCCTTTGCAACCGCGCGGGCGGTATGATCCCCTCCCCCGAGCAGGTGCTTGCAGAAATCAAAAAGGTTGCAGGAAAGTGAGGCATAGAAACAATGGTAGTATTTGATAAACCCCATGCATTGGCAGATATGCCCTTGCATTATTGCCCCGGCTGTACCCACGGCATCATCCACCGCTTGGTGGCTGAGGTAATGGACGAGCTGGGAATTGAAGGTAAGACCATCGGCATTGCACCCGTTGGATGCTCGGTTATGGCTTACAACTATTTCAACTGCGATATGATCGAGGCGGCTCACGGCCGTGCTCCCGCCATCGCAACCGGCGTTAAGCGCGCCAATCCCGAGAACGTCGTATTCACCTATCAGGGTGACGGCGACCTCGCCTCCATCGGTATGGCTGAAACAGTTCACGCCGCCGCCAGAAACGAAAACATCACCGTGATCTTCGTCAACAACGCCATCTACGGTATGACCGGCGGTCAGATGGCTCCCACCTCTCTTCCCGGACAGATCACCCAGACCTCTCCCTACGGCAGAGACGTGGCTCACTGTGGCTACCCCATCCGCGTATGCGAGATGCTCTCTGAGCTGGAAAGCCCCCAGTATCTGGAGCGCGTTACCGTAAACAGCGTAAAGGCGATCAAGAACGCCAAGAAGGCAATTAAGAAGGCGTTCCAGAATCAGCTGGACGGCAAGGGCTTCTCCTTGATCGAGGTCCTTTCCACCTGCCCCACCAACTGGGGTATGACGCCTGCGGCTGCCCTGAAGTGGGTAGACGAAAAGATGATCCCCTACTACCCTCTGGGTGTTTACAAGGATAAGGATGCGGCAAAGGAGGAAACGAAATGAGCACTCAGAACTATCTCCTTTCGGGCTTTGGCGGACAGGGCATTCTGTTCGCAGGTAAGTTCCTTGCCTACAAGGGTCTGACAGAGGGTCAGCAGGTAAGCTGGCTCCCCTCCTACGGTCCCGAAATGCGCGGCGGCACCGCAAGCTGCAGCGTAATCATCAGCGACGAGCCCGTTGGCTCTCCCATCGTCTCCAACCCCGATATCCTGGTTGCCATGAACCTGCCCTCCTTTGACAAGTTCGAGTCCACCGTGGTAAAGGGCGGCATGATCTTTGCGGATTCCACTCTCATTGAGCGAAAGTCCGAAAGAGACGACGTTAAGGTCTTCTACATCCCCGCAACTCAGCTTGCCAGCGATAACGGCTTCCCCACCCTTGCCAACATGATCATTGTTGGTAAGATCCTGAAGGAGCTTGGTCAGTTTGACGAGGACGCTCTTCGCGCGGCTCTCGGCAAGGTCATTTCCGCAAAGCGCGCGGATATGCTGGAGACCAACCTCAAGGCAATGAAGCTCGGCGCGGAATACTAAAAAATCTCCGCAAACCCAATATGAAAAGTTTTCGTCCACCTTTTTCAAAAGGTGGCGCGGTCAAGGGCGCGTAGCCCTTGTCGCCCGTCGCAACGGGCGAAACTCCCCAATCGGCGTTTCTCTTTTGTTAACTTTTCTCTTTGCGCCTACGGTGTCAAAGAGAAAAGTGGCTAAGGACCTTGCACAGGCAATCGATCCTTAAGATCACATAGAAAGAAGATTACATAAAATGGAAATCAAGATCATCAAAACAACCACTCCCAAGGAAAAGCCCGATGCCTCTACGCTGGGCTTTGGTAAGATCTTTACCGACCATATGTTCATTATGGACTATTCTGCCGATCAGGGCTGGTACGATGCTCGTATCGTCCCCTTCCAGAATCTCTCCATCCACCCCGCATCCACGGTTCTCCACTACGGCTCCGAGATCTTTGAGGGCCTGAAGGCTTATCGCCGTGCCGACGGAACGGTTCAGCTCTTCCGTCCCCTGGAGAACGTTCGCCGTCTGAATTCCTCCGCGGAGCGTCTCTGCCTGCCCGAGCTGCCCGAGGATCTGGCAATGGAGGCTCTGACCGCCTTCGTTCGCATGGAAGAGGCTTGGACTCCTTCCGCTCCCGGCACCTCCCTCTACCTCCGTCCCTTCCTCTTCGGTAACGACGAGAGCCTGGGCGTTCACACGGTTCACAACGCAAGATTCGTCATCATCGCTTCCCCCGTTGGAAGCTACTATAAGGAAGGCATTAACCCCGTTAAGATCATGATCGAGGACGAGGACGTGCGCGCCGTCAAGGGCGGTACCGGCTACACCAAGTGCGGCGGTAACTACGCCGCAAGTAACAGAGCCGGCGAGAGAGCCGCTCAGAAGGGCTACTCTCAGGTTCTTTGGCTGGACGGCGTACACAGAAAGTACATTGA
>SVSL01000004.1 GCA_015064315.1 Oscillospiraceae bacterium | reverse complement strand
TTTCCGGACCGTCGAGGACGCCGGTCCCTACAAGTTTTTGGGTCATTCAAAGAGATAGCGTAGCCATGAAATAACTTCAAGGCTACGCTATCTTTCGGTTTTGAGGTGTTCTTAATGAGACAGCCCCTCTTTTTCTGCTACGGTGAGAATTGAACCATTCACGACCTCCGACAGCCGCAAAGCGACGGCGGAGGGACCGGGCAATGTTCGCACAAGCTTTTTACAACAACGATGTAGCTTTTTGCCTCGGCAAAAAGCATTTTTATGATATCGGGTTGAAAAGTAATAGGGTTTATGATATAATTACATCATCATATAAACATCATCATATCATTCGAGGAGGTCCACTCTATGAATCATAAAAGCTATTGGATCTGGCACTATGGTGACTATGAGATCTTTCACACGATGAACGTGCATCTTCGCAGAGAGGAACGGGGTTACCACAGACCGCCGTTTTGGAAAATCTCAACACCTTATGCATCTGTTAAATTTCATAAGCGGATTGATTGCGGAGCCGGATACCTTATATGTTACATAAACGGATGCGGACACATTGCGGTGGACAACGTTCGTTACCCGGAAAAGACGCGTATAGAGTTATCCCCCGGAGCTCACACGATTGAGGTTCACGTATCAAATTACGGTGGCCTGCCGGCAGTCTTTATTGAAAGCGACGTATGCCCGAGTGATGAAAGCTGGAGTTGCAATCATTTTGCCGGAGAACTTTTGCCCGTTGGATATAATGCGCATTTTTGTTATGAGGAACAAAATCCCGAAATCTTTCCGTTTGCATATAAAAACGTTCTACCTATCACGAAAGAGAAGGTCAACGGTGGCATATTGTTCGACTTCGGCACGGAGCTGTTCGGATATCTGAATATCAATTCTGCTGACGAAAAAGATGAGATCGACGTGTTTTACGGAGAAAGCCGGGAGGAAGCACTGGATACCGAGTATTCGTATATTACTGATAAAATTGCAGGGAAAGGCAATTACCGTCTTCGTCAAAGAGCTTTCAGATACGTCTATATAAAACCCTTATCCGAAAGCGTCGAGATTTCTGCCGATTTTGAATATCTGCCGCTTGAGCCTCGCGGTAGCTTTGCTTGCAACAACGAACTATTCAACAAAATTATATCTGCCGCATCCTACACCTTCCATCTCAATTGCAGAGAAGCCTTCTTTGACGGCATCAAAAGAGACAGATGGGTATGGTCGGGAGATGCCTATCAAAGCGCACGTATCAGTAGATATCTTTTTGCTGACAAGGAAATCGAGCAACGAACCCTGATAGGTCTTATAGGCAAAGAGCCGATCGAACAGCATATCAACACAATTCTTGATTACAGCTTGCTATGGATCATCACTTTATACGAGCATTATATGACGTATGGGGACAAAGCTTTTTTGAACCGCATATATCCTATGGCAAAAAAGCTTCTTGAATTTTGCGAAACAAGGCTGAATTCTGACGGATTTCTGGAAGGGCTTCCCGGGGATTGGACATTTATCGACTGGTCGAAAATTGACAAATGCGGTGCGGTATGCGCAGAGCAAATGCTTCTTGTCAAGGTGTACTCGGTTATGGCGGCTATATCCGAGGCGCTTGAAACGGGCGCGCACGACGAGCTGATCCAAAAGCGTGACCTGCTGAAACGTCGCGTGAACGAATATTATTGGAACGAAGATGCGGGCGCGTTCATTGATAGCTACAAATCGGGTAAAAACCATGTGACCCGCCATGCCAATATATTTGCTGTAATGTACGGTATCGCGAGCGAGGAGCAGGCGCAAAGTATACTGAAAAACGTCTTGAAAAACGATCAGATCACAAAAATAACAACCCCCTACTTTGAAGGCTACGAGTTGGACGCTTTGGCTAAGCTTGGCGAGTTTGGAGAGGTCGAAGAAATGCTTGCGTCATACTATGGCGGCATGATAAATCTTGGCGCCCAAACGATTTGGGAGGAATATCATCCCGATATGCAGGGGATTGAGCACTACGCCATGTACGGCGGCAAATACGAAAAATCTCTATGCCACGCATGGGGCGCGGGACCGATCTATTTGTTCGGCAGGTACTATCTCGGTGTGCATGCTACCGCCGCGGGCTATGAGACCTTTACGGTTGAGCCGAGCCTTGGAGGGCTTGAAGAAATATGCGGTACTGTCCCCGTAGGTGAGGGAACAGTTACTGTTAAGCTTAACAAAGAAAAGCTATCTGTAACATCGACCAAAGCCGGCGGCACACTCTTGTGGAAGAATAGGAGCTATCCTCTAAAGCCCAACACTCCCACCGTTATCGACTGCTGATATTTTCGCTTTACTTTCTTGGCATCTTTGTCAAGATAACACAACGCAAAGGCACCCTAAGGGGTGCCTTTTTCCGCTTTTTTCAATCCATTATGTTGACAACCAATCGGTTTTATAGTATAATGGATTTCTAATCTCTTTTGGAAGAGCTGTGATCGACTTTATCCACCGTAAAAGGAGAATTTTAAATGAAATTAGCAACCACCACAGGCGATTTTGCGGCGTATACCGATTCGCAGATCGAGTCCCTCGAGCATATCCGCAGGGCGGGCTTTCGCTATGCGGATTACAATTTTGGAACCGACTACCGTCGCCAAAACGGCGTATGGTCCGAGGATTTTGAAGCCTATTTTGAGCAGGTTTCCCGCGCGACGGACGCGATGGGCATCAAGCTGATCCAAGCCCACGCCCCCATGGGACGCCCCTTGGAGGACGGCGGGAAGCTCAGAGACGACACGCTGCGCTGCGTGGATGCCTGCGGATACTGGGGCATTCCCAATCTGGTGGTGCATTCGGGCTACACGCAGGGGATCACGCCCGAGGAATGCCTTGCGCAAAACCGAGCATTCTTTCTGCCGCTTCTGGAGCGCGCCGAGCACCACGGTGTGAATATTCTGGTAGAAAATTTCAACAAGATGCACACGGAGGGGGTATATTGGATCGACAACGCCCCCGATCTGCTCCGCATGATCGAGGTGGTGGATCATCCGCTGTTCCACGCCGTGTGGGACGTGGGACACGCCAATATGCAGGATATGCCGCAGGACGAGGCGCTTCGCATTCTTGGCAAGCACGTTCGCGCCCTGCATATTCAGGATAACAGGGAAGTCAAGGACGAGCATCTCGCGCCCTTCCTTGGTACGCTGAATCTTGATGCTGTGATGTGCGGACTTTCGGATATTGGATACGAGGGATACTTCACCTTTGAGGTGGGAGGCTTCTTTGCGCCTGCCAAGAACCGACGTCCCTATGAACGCTCCACCCGTCTTGCAACTCCTCCCATTGCTCTGCGCGATGCCTTTGAGCGCTATCTGTATGCGCTTGGAAAATGCGTTCTTGAGGCCTACGGATGCTTTGAGGAATGAGCCGTGATTCAAAACAGAAAGAGAGTTTGATGATGTTTGGTGAAATTGAAATGATTGTAGGACAGGCGCTCAGCATTGTTGCGGTTGTATTGGGATTCGTTTCCGCCATTCTTGGACTTCTGAGAGCAAAAAGAACCAAAAGAAGCAAAGAATTTTGAAACGTCTTCCTGATCCTTCTTTGATTGGTCGGATTTTATAAATTTTTTGCCGAATTTTTGCAAAAATGTTGCAAAACAGAAAAAACCGTGCTATAATATACCTGAATCCGGTGCCAAGCGCCGTAATTTTAAGGAGGAAGAAATGAAAGGCTTTTTCAAAGCGGTGGGATATGATCCCATCAAAAAACAAACGAACGTCAAGACCGAA
Organism: Oscillospiraceae bacterium; assembly: GCA_015064315.1. GTDB lineage: Bacteria > Bacillota > Clostridia > Oscillospirales > CAG-272 > UMGS1865. The sequence goes on along the minus strand of SVSL01000004.1, from coordinate 66,384 downwards.
ATCATCGCAGGTATTGTCACTTTCTTGGCAATGGCCTACATTCTCACGGTCAACCCCAATCAGATCCTGGTAAGCCCCGATCTGGGCGCCTACTGGCCCTCTGTGTTTATTGCAACCGCACTGGGTGCAATCATTGGTACGCTCCTCATGGCGTTTTTGGCAAAAATGCCCCTGGCACAGGCTTCGGGTATGGGTCTGAACTCGCTGCTTGGCGGCTTGGTTGCTCTTTGGGCAGCTGACACCTACGGCGTAAGATTTACCCTTGGTCAGGCGTTCATGATGGTTCTGATCTCCGGTGTTATTTTCCTGCTTCTTACTCTGGTTAAGATCAACGGCAAGTCCTTCCGTGAGCTGGTATTTGACGGTATGCCCAAGGCAGTCAGAAGCTCCATCTCGGTAGGCATCGGTTTGTTCATTGCATACATCGGCTTCCAGAACGCGGGTGTGATCGTTCACAATCCCTACACGCAGGTTGCCATGGTAGACTTTACCAACTGGGGCAAGCAGATCGTCAACGTTGGCAATCCCGCTTCCTTTGCAGCCAAGACCACCGTTGTTGCACTGATTGGTCTGTTCCTGATCGCCATCCTTGATAAGCTGCGCGTGAAGGGCTCCATCATCATCGGTATTATCGGCGCTACGCTGGCCGGTATTGCGGTAGGCGTTACCGATCTGACCGTTCTCAAGGGCGAGGGCGCCATCTCCTGGAAGTTCTGGGAGAACTTTGAAAACTTCTTTGCAGGTGAAAACTCTGTATTCGGTTCCTTTATTGACGTATTCACCGAGGGTCTTGTTCCCGAGGGCGGTACGGTGTTTACCGTGATCATGGTAATTGTTACCATGTGTATGATCGATATGTTTGATACCATGGGCACCATCGTAGGCTGCTGCGGCGGTAACCGCATTCTTTCCGACGAGAATAACAAGCCCTACAACTACGATAAGATCATGATCTCCGACGCAGTTGCTACCTGCTCGGGCGCAATGCTGGGTACCTCTACCGTTACCACCTTTGTGGAATCGGGCGCAGGCGTATCCGCAGGCGGTAGAACCGGTCTGACCTCCTTTACCACCGCCATCATGTTCTTCCTCGCACTCTTCGCAATGCCCGTATTTGCAGTGGTTCCCGGCGCGGCAACCGCGGCGGCTCTGATCTACGTTGGCGTTCTGATGATGAAGAACAACATCAAGAGCATTGATATGAGCGACGCCATTGGCGCTACCTCCGCATTCCTGACCGTTGTTGTAATGGTTCTTTCTTACTCCATTACCAAGGGTATCGGTATCGGTCTGATTGCTTATACCTTGATGTCGATCCTCGCATACGTAATCGAGGCGATCAAGTACGCGATTGCCAAGAAGGAAAAGCCCGTTTGGAACGTATCGGTCATTGCGATCATCGTTTCGATCCTCTTTGCGGTTTACTTCTTCGTTCCCGTAACCCTGTTCTGATTTCAAAAAAACGATCCCCTCGAAGATTTTCGAGGGGATTTTTTTGCGTCAAATCAGAAATGCACCTTAACGAGGGTGCCGCAGAGAGAGCAGGCTAAGGAGCACTTTATTTGACGTTGCTCTTCTCGTTTTTGCGGTAGAGCGAGGGCGACGTGCCGATTTTGGCTTTGAAGATCTTGCAAAAGAAATGGGAATCCTCATAGCCAACGAGCGCGCCGATCTGCTTGATCGTCAGATTGGTGGTGTTCAAAAGATCACAGGCGTGGCGCATCCGAAGCATGGTGATATAGGAACGGGGCGACATTCCGGTCGCTTCCTTGAACAGCACGTGATAGCGGGAGTTGCTCAGATTTTCCATTGTTGCCAGTGCGGGGATCTGAATGTCATCGGTATAGGAGGCATTGATATACTGCAGGGAGCGTGCAAGGGGATTTTCATGCTTGGGATGAGCATGGGCGGTATCCGAGAGGGACAGAAGGATCTGGAGCAGGGCAGAGGCAAGGGCGGTTTCCTTGTGGGCGGAGTCCTTTGAGAAAATATCGAACAGATTGCGGAAGCAGGAAAGGGTATGGGCGTCGGGAGAGGCTCGCCAAAGACGGGGGAGTCCCTCAAAACCCAGCTCGTTCAGATATCCCTTGGCGTAAGAGCCTGTAAAATGCACCCACAGATAGTTCAGATCCTCTCCCTCTCCGTTGTAGGAATAGAAATAAGGATACTTAGGAGGGAAAACCACCGAATCCCCCGCGGTGACGGTATGAAGCACGCCGTCCAGACGCACCGAAAGGCTTCCGCTGAGCAGATACATCACGTAATAGTCCATGCGCCCCGTGGGATTGTCGGTGGTGAAGGGGAATTTGGAAATAAAGCTTCCCGCGCAGTTGACCAAAAGCGGTACCCGATCCGACTCCCGGCTGCAGGCATGGGGCACGGAGCGGAAGGGGTCATCGTAGGAGTAATAGGATATGAGTTTCATGCTTTCCTCCAAAACAGTAAATAAATACACATTTTTAGTGAAATAGTACATTGACATTTTCTATAAAAAATTGTATCATATTTTCAGAGGTTTGTCAATCTCTGAAACCAAACAAATCAAAAAAGATGGGAGTGATACCGTGTCAGAGGAAATCGTCCGAATGAAAAAGGAGGATTACGACGAGCTGATCGGCTTGATGGATTACACCTTTGGAACAAAATACAAGCGTCGCATGAGCTTTGAGGAGGAGCTGCCCAAAATGTGCAGACGAACCGACGAGCGCATGGGGCGACACTTGGGACTTCGCGTGGACGGCAAGCTTGTTGCCGCACTGGGCATTTATCCTCTGCCATCGCGCATAGCAGGTGAGGAGATCCTGTTCTCCACCGTGGGCAACGTGGTAACCCATCCCGATCACGTGGGAAAGGGCTACATGACACGCCTTGTGAGAGCCGCCATGGAGGAGCTGGAGCGCATGGGCGCCGACGGCTCAAGGCTGGGAGGTAAGCGTACGCGCTACCACCGCTACGGCTACGATCCTGCGGGAACGGCAATCACCTATTTCTTGGATCTTGCCCAATGGCAATGCGAGATCCCCGCGCCTGTGACCTTTGTTCCCTTGAGGCGGGAGGACGAGGTTCTTCTTGCCAAGGCAAGGGAGCTTCAGCAGTCGGGTGCGTTCGTGGTGGATCGCCCGGATCTTGACGACTTTTACGATTCCCTCTTGGCGTGGAAAAATCTCCCTTACGTTGCCTTGAATGCGGCGGGCGAGATGATTGGCTACCTGAGCGCATCAAGGGATGATGCCAAGATCGTGGAGATCGAAAGCTACACCGTGGAGGACTTCAAGGCGATGCTTTACGGCTGGCTCTCGCAGAGATCCCCTCTTGTGGAGCTTCCCATGATGCCCCATCTTGTGGAGCAGAATCAATTTTTGCTGGACGTGTGCGCCAAGCACACCGTTGCCGCGCCTTGTCAGTTCAAGATCATTCATTGGGAGAAGATCGTAAACGCAACCTTGAAGCTTAAGGCGACTTATGCGCCCCTGCCCAAGATGGAAAGGATCTTTGAGGTAGAGGGATACGGCAAGCTTCTCGTCCGTACGGGGGAGGGAATTGCCGAATGTACGCTGCTGAACGATGCGTCTTTGGAAGCTGATATTCGTTTGAGCTGGGAGCACGCAAGCATTTTCTTCTTTGGTCCTTCCACCATGCTGGCGGATCGCTTGGGATGCGGCGGCGTATTCCCGTTGCCCCTGTCCTGGAATCTGCAGGATCGCGTGTAAGCCCCCACTTAAAAATCCGCACAAACCGGTGTGAAAAGTTTTGGTCAAGCTTTTTCAAAAGCTTGTGGGTTGGAAGGGCGAAGCCCTCCTCGCGCTCCGCAGAGCGCGAAATTCCCCAAACGGCGTTTCTTTTTTGATAACTTTTTTCTTTGCGCCTGTGGTGTCAAAGAAAAAAGTGGCTAAGGAATTTTGCCTGTTTCAGGGCGGGCGACCAATGGTCGCCCCTACGGAGTTTCGCCTGTTTAAGGGCGGACGACCAATGGTCGCCCCTACGATCAACGCACCTATAAGGTCAAAAGAAAAGTGGCTATGGAATTTATTCAAAATAAAAAATAAAGAAAAAGGAGATTTTTCAAATGAAACCGTATGATGTAGCAGATCACGAGTACAGCTTGTTGCCCGAGGGCAAGAAATGGAAGCTGGTTTGGAACGATGAGTTTGACGGCAAGGAGCTGGACGAGACCAAGTGGAGCTTCCGCCGCCATATCATGGGTTGCAAGCATGAGACTTACACCGATGCCGAGGGCATTGAGCTGGACGGTAACAGTAACCTGATCTTCCGTGTCATCGAAAAGGACGGAAAGTTCTATTCCTGCCAGCTGCAGACCGGTGAGAACTACATGGATCGCCCCGGTGATACCAATTTCAAAAAGTTCACCTGGCCCATCGCAAAGATCAGCACTCCCAAGTTCATGCACAAGTTCGGATACTATGAGTGCCGCGCCCGTCTGCAGAGAAAGGCAGGCTGGTGGAGCGCATTCTGGCTCCAGTCTCCCTGTCAGGGCAGTACCCTCAATCCCGCCGTTTCGGGCGTTGAGATGGACATTATCGAAAGCTTTTCTCCCGGCGTGGTAATGCACAACATCCACTGGGACGGCTGCGGCGCCGACTGGAAGAGAGCAGGTAAGCCCGAATTTGAGATCTGGCCCGGTGATGAGAACGACTTCCACCGCTTTGGTATGCTGTGGGATAAGAGCGGATACACCTTCTACATCGACGGTCGGGAAAGCTGGCACGTAGATGGCCCCGTTTCCGAGATCGAGCAGTTCATTCTCATTTCCACCGAGTGCCTCGGCTACCGCTTCCCCGGTGAGATCCCTCACGAGGGACTGAAGGAAGCCGCCAAGGACGATAGCTTCGTGGTTGACTACATTCGTGTATTCGACGAAGTTCAGTAATCAAAGCAGAGGTTTTTCATGATGACAGATATTCGCGTAGAAGCGTTTACCATGCCTGCCGCTCCCGTGGGGAGCAACAATCCTCTGCCCGACCTGAAAACGGTTCAGTACGTTCACAGTACGGTCACCGTGGACAAGTCGCTCTCCGAGGAGGAGGCAAAGAACATTGGCTACGGCATGGTGCAGAGCATTCTGCCTTATCAGATCCAGGATGGCTATGACAGAGAGCAAAGGCTGACCTCCTTCCGTGCCGTGGTTTTGGAAAACGAGCATCTCAAGGCGACCTTTCTGCCGCAGGTAGGCGGACGTCTTTGGTCGCTTTACAATAAGGATGAGGGTCGAGAGCTGTTGCACGTCAACCCCGTGTTCCAGCCCTGTCACTTGGCTTTGCGCAACGCTTGGTTCTCGGGCGGCGTGGAATGGAACGTGGGCATTAAGGGACACACGCCCTATACCTGCGATTGCCTGCACACCGAGATCATTGAGCATAAGGGCATGAAGGTGCTCCGTATGTACGAGTACGAGCGTATCCGCCGTGCGGTGTATTGCTTGGAGGCTTGTCTTCCGGAGGGATCGCGAGCCATGTACGTCAAGGTGCGCATCCACAATGCCGCCGGCAAAACCGTTCCCATGTACTGGTGGAGCAATATTGCGGTCAACGAGACCGAAAAGACCCGCGTGCTCGCTCCCGCCAACGAGGCGCTGGAGTGCCATTACACCGGCACCAGCTATTGGCTGGGCAAGGTGGGCGTCCCCGAAACCGAGGAGGAGGGCGACTGCACCTATCCTACCAATCTCAAAATTTCCAAGGACTTCTTCTACTGCGTTCCCGAAAATCAACGCAAGTGGGTGAGTGCCGTGGAGGAGGACGGTAAGGGTCTCTTTGAGGCTTCCACCAATAACCTTCGCGGACGCAAGATCTTCCAGTGGGGTATGGGTGTTGGCGGACGCCATTGGCAGGAATTTCTTGCCAAGGAGGGTCACGCTTATATTGAGATCCAAGCAGGTCTTGCGAGAACCCAGCTGGAGCATATTCCCATGGAGGCAGATGACACTTGGGAGTTCGTAGAGGCTTACGGACAGGCAAGCTGTGATCCCGCCATTGCCCACGGAAAGGACTGGATGGCGGCAAGACGCGAGGCGGAAAGAGCCATTGACGACTCCTTGGGCGGTGTGACTCCCGAGATGATGCAGGCGAACGAGATCTGGAGAGAGATCTCCGAGATGAAGGGTACCCCCGTGCTTCTCGGCTCGGGCTGGGGTGCGGTGGAAAATCTGCGCCGTGCCAAGGCGGGAGAGAAGCCTTTGAGTGAGGTTTACGCGTTCCCCACCTCCTCCATTACCGCTGAGCAGAACGATTGGGTGGAGCTTTTGGAGAAGGGAAGCTTCCCCGACAGACCCATTCAGGATGCCCCCAAGAGCTTTATGGGCGACCCCGCATGGCTGCCTCTTTTGGAGAATGCCGACGGCTGGTACGCCTGCCTCCAGCGCGGTGTGACCCGTTACGCCGAGGCTGACGCCGAGGGCGCATGGAAGGATTTTGTAAGATCCGACGAGCTTCGTCCCAACGGATGGGCGCGCCGCAATCTGGCGCAGCTTTCCAGACTCAAGGGCGACGAAAAGGGCGCCGTGGAGTACATCGTAGCGGCTCTTAGAATGATTCCTTGGGAGTGGAGACTTGGCAACGAGTGCGGAACCATTCTCAATGCAAACGGCGAGAGCAAGCGTTTTCTTGCCATCTATGACGAGCTTCCCGAGGACGTGAAGAAGCATCCCCGTCTCCTTTTCCAAAAGTGCGTAGCCCTGTTGCGCCTTGGGGACTATGAGGCGGCAGAGGCAATGCTTTCCGACAACTTCGTGCTTCCCGATATCCGCGAGGGCGAGGTTTCCCTGGCGGCGGTTTGGTTCGAGATCCAGGAAATGCGCAAGCGCGACGGCGGCGAGGAGCACCCTCTCCCCAGAGATCTGGATTTCAGAATGCATTGATGACCAAAGCATAATAAGAACGCCTGCGGCAAAAGCCGCAGGCGTTCTCAAACTGTAGACCAAAGCAACGCGATTTGTTAACATTGACGAAAGCACGTTGTTTTGGTCTATTTGTTGTTATTAGAGCAAATGTTGCTTTAGCCTCCCTCCGGGAGGGAGGGGGACCGCGGCGGGGTTCCCCGAAACGAGCTTGTCGAGTTTTGGGGGTTCTTGCGTTAGCGGTGGAAGGAGAGTGCGCGCACAAAAGGATTGATATATCATTTAGGCACAGTACGCCATTGTCGCTTGGTAACATGACTCTTGTCAAAACGTAATTTTTGATTTTTTAATACACCGTTTGGGATTAAAACCCCATTGGCTACGCGGGCTCCTTCCACCACTGGCGTGGTCCCCCTTCCTCCCGGAGGAAGGCTTGCGAAGCCCCCTGCTTTCTTTATGCAATTTCAAAAATCGACACCTTTTGTCTACCGTCTCAGAACGCCTGCGGCTTTTGCCGCAGGCGTTCTTTGTTTTATTTCTTCTTGTCGGTGTACTTTTTGAGGTAATCGATCAGGTTTTCAATGCAGCTGTGATTGATGCTGTAATAAACGGTTTTTCCCACGTTGTGGGTCTTGACCACGCCGCTTCTTACCATCAGGCTGAGGTGGTGATATGCGGTAGAGCCCGAGAAGCTGAAGATCTTTTCCAGCTCCTTGCAGTTGATCTCTCCGCGCTCGTGCATCAGCTCCAGAATCTGCACGCGGCTTTCCTCCGCGAGGGCACTGCCCACCTCGTCCAGCTTGAAGCCTGCACGCTTCTGAACCACGTCGTTAATAGCAGTCACGTAATCATATCCAAGCAGGAAAAAGATCTCCTTCTCATCCATTAAGGTACATACAAGATACTTGTTGAGCAAACCAAAGGACAAATACAGCTCCTCGGTTCGGTTGTCCCAATCAAATTTTACATCCAGAGGCTCGATCTGCTTGGAGAGGAGATCAAGGGTGAGCTTGTTATAGATGTCCAGAATGAGCGTATAATTTTTCTCATAATAAGCCGTAAGCAAAACGTCCTTTTGCATCAGCTCATACTGCAGCTTTTGAATATAGGAAACGGGAGACATGAAGAACTCGTAGAGCCGGCTCTTTTCGGTGTCCGAGTAATCCGAGCTCTTTACCAGATCAAACAGGCGATCGCGGTCATTTACCAATTCTGCCGCCTCCGCCTTTTCCAGATCGTGGAAATAGAAGCGGATCAAACGCTCGATTACCTTGGGGTAATTGGAAAGCTCCTTTAACACAAAGGACAGATTGAAATCCGAGGAAAAATGCTGACTGTAACGGTTTACGTAATTCTGAGTGAAAAATCCGCGTCCGTTGTCCAGCGCGTGGAAAAAGACGTAGAGCTCCGAGGGGATCTCGCCAAACTGCTCAGAGATCTGCTCCAGATGCTTTTGATAGCCTTCATCGTCCGAGTTGAGGGCGTGATGGCGCTGGCAGTATTCCTTGTTGAAATGGGTAAAGAAGACGTAACTCAAGTCCATAACGTAAGCGGGTTCTTTTAACAGCTTGATGTTTTTCATTTTTTTACTCCCTTCTGTTCACGATAACTACATTATATCATGAAAAATTGCAAAATGCAAGACTTTTTTAAAAATCTTAAAAAACAAGAGGATTCTTTTTTGGTTTTTTAAGGAATATTTGGAAAAATCTATTGACAATCTCTTTTTCTGTGATATACTTTTCTTACTGAATTTGATCTTGAAGGCATTGGAGGAAGCACTATGAACACGATCAGAAATGGCAACGATATGACAAAGGCTTTGGCGGAGAAATGGGAGAGAGGCGGCGCGATTTTCCTGCCCGTGGGAGAATATCCCGTAACAGATCCCGTTTTGATGAACACCCCCTCTCTGCGCGTGCAGGGCGAGGTCTGGGCGTACAATCTGGATCCCAACGGCGTGTTTGAAACACGGTTTGGCTCCAAGCTTCGCCTTGTGGGAAAGGATCACGCGGCGTTTTCCGTTGGCGCAAGCGGTCTGCCTGCGGGCTCCATGATCAGCGACATCGGTATTCAGGGTGATATCATCGGCATGGATACCCGAGGCTTGTTTGATCCCGAAAGACCTTGGGAATCCGCGGGCCTTTATTTTGGCGGCGAGAGAGTGGATCAGGGAGACTTTAACAAGATCTCCTGCTGCGGTCTGGCGGCGGGGGTCTCCTGCGGAGAGAACAGCGAGATCGATGCCTGTGACTTCCGCAAGATCAACGTGGACGGCTGCGACGTAGGCTTTTATTTTGGTCCTCGCGTGTCCTACTATACCCGTTTTCACCGTTGCATCGTGGGCGATACGCCCTCCTACGGCTTCTTTGGCAATAGCGAGGGAGCTAAGATCTGCACCATGGAGATCTGTGACACCCATTTCGTCAGAAACGCCGGCGCAAACCACATCACCGGCTTTCCCAACGCCGCAGTTCTTTTAAACGGCGTCCGTATGTCCACGTTTATGAACAATAAGATCGACGATGCGGGAACCTTCTGGTATTTCGAGCCGGATGCCAAGAGCAATTCGGACAAGACGGTGTTCAAGAATCCTGCCATCAGCTTGTATCTGGTGGGAAAGAAAAATCAGATCATGAACAACGTGATCACCCGTTCTTCCGCGGAAGCTATGGTGATCAAGGGAGACGAGAACGCCATTGTCGGCAACGTGGTGGACAACGATGTGATCATTGAGGGAGCAGGCAATATCGTCAACTGCCTCACCTTTACCAAGCCGGAGTCCAAATTGATCCTCAAGGGCGCCGCCGCGCAGAACACCGCGGTGATTGGCGTTGAGGAGCATCGCATTGTGAAGATCTTTTCGTAAAAGAATGTAATAACACGAGTACGTTGTTTCATCCAAAGGTTTACGCCCTCTCACCCGCTTCGCGGGAGCTCTCCCAAAGGGAGAGCCTTGTGAATTCTGAGCCTCGCCCGTTGGGAGGGGTGGCACGCGTAGCGTGACGGAGAGGGGAATGTTAAGTTTTAAAGAAAACAAGGCACGAGTGGCGTGACCGCAATGCGGTCACGCCACTCGTGTTGTGTTAAGTTTATCTTACGCTTTCGCTTTCTTGTTTACGATCAGCTTGATGACAAACAGGGTTGCAACGGTCAGCACGATACCCAGAGGCAGGCAGATCCATACGTTCTGCACAAAGCCTGCGATCACGAACATCACAAAGGAGATCGCCGCAACGGTGATGGCGTAGGGCATCTGGGTGGAAACGTGGTTGAGGTGGTTGCACTGACCGCCCGCGGAGGACATGATGGTGGTGTCCGAAATGGGGGAGCAGTGGTCGCCGCAAACCGCGCCTGCAAGACACGCCGACATACCAATGATCAAAAGCTCGGAGCCTGCTGGGAAGATGGCGGTAACGATGGGAATGAGAATACCAAAGGTACCCCAAGAGGTTCCGGTGGCAAATGCCAGCACGCAAGCAACCAGGAAGATGATTGCGGGCAGGAACATACCCAACGCCTCTGCCTGACCCGCCATCAGGTCACCAACAAAGTACTTGGCACCAAGGAGGGAGGTCATGTTCTTCAGAGCGGTTGCAAAGGTGAGAATCAGAATTGCGGGCACCATGGCGATAAAGCCCTGGGGCAGACAATCCATGGATTCCTTGAAGCTGATAATACCGCGTGCTATCATGTAGAGGATGATGAGCACCAGGGCGATCAAGCATCCCCAAGGCAGACCAACGGTTGCATCGGTGTTTGCAAAGGCATCAATAAAGCCTTCACCCTCCATAAAGCCACCCACGTAAAGCAGACCGAATACGCAGGAAACAATGAGGAGAACCACGGGGATGATCAGATCCACCACGCGTCCCTTGGAGGAGGGGGTTACCTCTACGGATTCGTTCTTTTCACCCGAGGTGTAAAGATCGCCCTTTTCCTTGGCGTTCATCTCGTGGAGTCTCATGGAGCCGTAGTCAAAGCCCATAACGGCAATGGCAACCACAAATACCAGGGTGAGGATCGAGTAGAAGTTGTAGGGAATGGCACGGATAAAGAGTCTCAGGCCCTGTCCTTCCTCTGCGTAAGCCGAAACGGCTGCCGCCCAGCTGGAGATGGGTGCAATCATACAAATGGGCGCCGCAGTAGCGTCAATGATGTACGCCAGCTTTGCGCGGGAAATCCTCTTGCTATCGGTTACGGGACGCATTACCGAGCCTACGGTGAGGCAGTTGAAGTAATCGTCCACAAAGATCAGAACGCCCAACAGGAAGGTGGCAAGCATAACGCCCACGCGGGATTTGATGTGGGTCTTTGCCCAGCTACCAAACGCCGCAGAGCCGCCCGCCTTGTTGATCAGAGCAACGATAACGCCAAGCTCGATCAGGAAGATGAAGATGCCTGCGCTTCCCGAAACAGCCGAGATCAGACCGTCGTTGATAATGGCGTCAAGGGAGCCGGTAAAGGAGAAGTTGGAGTAGAGCAGAGCGCCCGAAAGGATACCAATGAACAGGGAGCTGAACACCTCCTTGGTGATCAGTGCCAAGCCAATGGCAATGATGGGAGGCAGGAGCGCCCAAAGAGAGCCGCGAACCTCGCCGATGGTTTCGTCGTCTTCGCCGGAAACACAGGTTTCACAGTCGATCCATCCGTAGCCCTCGCAGGCTTCGCAGTCGTCGCCGTCCACAAGTCCGGTTGCTCCGCAATCGCCGCAGTCAACCTGTCCGGTCTCGCCGCAGTCGGGGCAGGCTACCAGCTGGTTGGAGGCATCGGTGATGCCCACGTAAGCCAGAAGTCCTACGATAATGACGATGGCGATCAAAAGTGTGATCTTTTTTGCTTTTGTCATAAGATCCTCCTAAGGTTTTTTTGGAATAATTTGAATTTTTCAAAATTATTATACCAAGATCATACCACATTTTTCTTCCGAATGCAAGAACATTTTGTATGCCAAAATCTTTTTTTCTATAATTAACAAAAAGGAAAGTGCCTTTTTGTCGATTATGTCAATTTCTTTGCCAAAAAAATAACAGGGTGTTACCAATAAATATCCTCTGTACGGGTTGTATTTCATTTTCGGGCATAACCCCACCCGATATCAGCTACGAACAAGTGCGCTGAAGATTGGTCTGCCGACCATGCATTTGTTACACAATCCCGCTCAGACGAAACCAAAACCAAGCCTCCCTTGTGTAAAGGGAGGTGGCTCGCGTAAGCGAGACGGAGGGATTGTAAAAACAAAAGCTTCATCGTAAAACAATCCCTCAGCCGCCTTCGGCGTCAGCTCCCTTTACACAAGGGAGCCTTTCCTACAACCACATTCTGCGCTGATCTCTTATCTGTTTTTCCTTCATCGGCAAAGCCTTTTTTGAATCCCGCAACTATGACGGGATTTTCGTGATACAAAAAAGCACCGAGCCCTTATGAGAAGGACTCGGTGTGAAGTGATATTTGCTTATTTGAATTGGAAATCCACAACCAAGGGCATATGGTCGGAGGTTCTTCTTGCAAAGTTGTGGTTCATAACGTCAAACAGGGTAGGAGCGATCGAGCCCTTGTAGAGACAGTGGTCAATGGCGCCATGGGCTTCGCCAACCGTGGTGCTGAAGGAGGTAAAGTAATTCTTTTCTTTATCAAAGCTTGCGTTGCCAACACAGGTGGTTGCCTGCTCTGCGCCGGAGAAGGTCTTTTGAACGTCCGCATAGCCTGCGGCTTCAAAGTTTTGCAGAGCGCCCGTGGGCTTGTTGCCTTGCTTGTAATACTTGTCCTCCTCGCGAGCGTAGCTGGTGTTTACGTCACCGCCGAGGATCATGGGAACGCTTGCATATTCACCGGTCAGAATGGTGTTGTTGATCACGTCCAGCAGCTCCTTGGATTGCTTTTCTCTGCGCGCGTTGGAGTAGCAGGTGTCCTGATGATCCAAATGCACGGAGGCAACGGCAAAGAGCTTTCCGGTGCTCTTATCCTTAAAGATCGCCCAAACGGCAGCCTTGGAGAGACCGGTGTAACGGATGTTGTCGTTGTAGAGCTCGTAATCCCAATAGGTCGGGGACGCCTTGTCGGGGGTGGTGGGGTTTTCGTAGCGAGATCCCAGCTTGTGACCGTACAGCGCGTAAAGGGCGTTGATCTCCTCCTTGGTCAGAGAGGAGGTAAAGATGTGGTCGCCGTGCTTTACCAGCTCAACCGTTTCGGGATTGTAGAAGATGGGGGTGTTTGCAAGATTGGATCCACCCTTGGTAATGCTATAGGAGGCAATGCCCTGATTCTTGTCCCCGTTGACGTAGGTGACGTTACGGGAATAGGTGTTGAGGGGAACCTCGGCGTAGCCCAGCCTTTCCAGTCTCGACTTGATGCTGTTGGAGCCGTCTCTGGCAAGATTGTTGAACTCCTGGAAGCAGATGACGTCAGCGTTGTATTCGGTGTGGAGATTGGAGATCAGATTCCAACGGAGATTGGGGTTGGTGAATTTTTCACCGTCGTCGGTGCTTCCGTACACGTTGTGGAAGATCACACGGATGTCACCGGTGGTTTCAAGGATGCTGTCCTTGGTCTTTTCGTATTCCGCCTTGGCATCCAGCTTGGTGGTTACCACCTTGCATTGAGGCAGGAACTGAGAGCTGAAGAGATTGTCGATATAATCGTAGGCGGTGGTGCATCCCGCAAGGATCTGCACGTTTTTGTCGGTCACCTCCACCACGTACTCGGTCAGCGCGGGCTGCGAGATGGTGGTACGCTTGGTCTGACCGACCAGGATCTCGTGGTCGTAGGTCTTAACGTCATTTTCTACCTCAAGCGCATAGCCGTACTTGTTTGCGATTACGTCCTTGAGCATATAGGCGATCTCTTGCTCTGCCATTTTAAATTCTCTGGGAATTACGATGGTAAAGTCCTTGAGATCGGTGTCGCCAACCATTACGGTTTCGGCATCGTATTTTGCGTTGTAAAGCTGGGTGTGCTCCTCGGTAAATACCACCTCGCCGTTGTAGTCCTTGAACTGAGGTGTGAGGACCTTGGTGACAAAGAGATTTACGGCAGTGGCAAGCGCCGCAGGGCTACCTGCCGCAAGGACGATCTTGTTGCCGTTGCGAATGATTTTGTAATCCTTCAGGCGAAGTCCCTCGGCAGCCTCAATACTTTCGGCGTAGCCGGTAGAGCCGATGTAGATGTCAAGGGCGTTGGGATCGTACTCGGTCTGAGAGCAGTTGAGCGCCTTGATCTTAATGCCGGTCTTGTTCTGAACGGTGGTGATCATCGCGTTGACCTTGGATTCCAAGGCGGGGTTTTTGGCAACCTCCATAAAGCTGTAGATCACGCGGACGTTCAGCTTGCCGCCGGTAATAATCGAAATGTCGGTGTCCACTATCTCCTCCACGGGAGCCTCGGTGGAAGCTTCGGGCTCGGTGGTGGGCTGCTTTTTGCAGGCAACCGCCATGGAGAGCAGTGTGGCGCAAATAAGGAGCGCAGCAAGTAATTTTTTCATCATAATTTTTTCCTCCTTTTGAAAAATGAAAAACACCATTTTTTATTATATCATAAGAAGCCAAAAAATGCAAGAAACATCTTGTATAAAAAAATTCTTCCCTTTTTGTGGAAAACGGAAAAAATGGGGGGGAGGGTTGACAACAAAAATAAAATATGATACCATAAAGGTGCGGAGGAATATTTTTTGATCGTTGTTCTTGCTTTTTTCAAAAAAATCGAAAAAATTGAAAAAAATTGAAAAAATTTTTCAAAAAAGTGTAAGATTTTGCCTTTTCGATTGTATTAAATAGTGAGGTTGTAAAAATCCCCTATAAAAACAAAAAAAGAAAAGGAGAAGAAGAACATGAAAAAACAACATCGATCACCACCATTTAAACTCTTGTCTTTGCTTCTGGCGCTTGCCATGCTGTTTTGCATGATTCCTGTTTCAGCCGTTGCGCTGGAATCGGAAACGGCAATCACGGAAACAGCGCAAGTACCTTCCGCTTCTCCCTCCCAAGGGGAGTCCTCTGCGGAAGAAATTTTAGGAGAATCAGCCCCCGAGGAGGCTCTTGGCTTGGGAGAGCTGAGCACCGAGGTGCTTGCCACCATGGAGGTGAATGCCGAGGATATTCCCGAGGTCATTCCCATGGCGCGAGCGCAGGAAAAGGGCTTGGTCAACCGCCTCTATGCCCAGGAGGAGAGCCTTAGCACGGTTCTGTTCCAAACCAAGAGCGGAAGCAAGACCGCCTATGTTTTCGACAAGCCCGTCAAGTACGTGGATGCAAACGGAGCCGTTCGCGATAAGAGCACGGCAATTACCGGCATTCTGAACACCACCTACGCCTACGGTATGCTGGATAATAACGTCAAGGTCTATTTTCCAAGAAACATCACAAACGGCGTTCTGCTCTCATACAATGATTACAGCATCACCATGAGCCCCGAGGTCAGCGGAGACTTTACCGCCACCTACGCGCAGGAAGAGAACACCGTGGCTTATGCGGGTGTGTTTGGGGAGCGCACGATCCTCGCCTACACCCCCACCCTCTACGGAGTCAAGGAGGATATCATCCTCGTAAGCTACACGGGCAAGAACAGCTTTGACTTTATCATGGAGCAACAGGGCTTGACCGCAGTGCAGAACGACGGAGGCTGGCAGCTTGTCAATGCGGCAGATCAGGTTGTGGCAGGGCTTGGAAGCGTGATCGTAAAGGATTCCGCAGGCAAGACCGCCATGGGCGAGCTTACCCTTACACCTCTTGCGGGAGGAAAATACCGCGTTACCGTCACCGCCCCCGAGGATTTTCTGACCGCCGAGGATACCGTTTATCCCGTGTACGTGGATCCCACCGTATCGGTTGAGGATAGAGAGGAGCGCGAGTATTATGACGAGGAGGGCTAC
This sequence comes from Oscillospiraceae bacterium, assembly GCA_015064315.1. Classification (GTDB taxonomy): domain Bacteria; phylum Bacillota; class Clostridia; order Oscillospirales; family CAG-272; genus UMGS1865. The sequence continues at coordinate 50,665 of SVSL01000004.1, read as the reverse complement.
TATACGGACGGTGAGATCGATACCATCATTGATGTAGGACTGTACGATACCGCGTCCGGATATGACGATGCGACCGATTATCCATACGAGCACTACTTGGGACAGAAATCCGGCGGAACCGGCAGAATTATTTATAAATTCTATGATTTTTACGATGACAACGGTGAATTTACAAACATGAATTCCGGGCAGATCGGCAAGGTCACGATGTATCTCAGCACGTACGATGAGCCCTCGCAAAGCGTGTTGGTAAGACCCATGACCGCTACGTGGAATACAACGACCTATGGCGAAAATCCCGTTGCGTTGTTGAACAGTAACGTAAACCTTTGGAACGCTGTCAGCGGTGTTGGTATGAGTACCTTCGATATTGAGGGCTATTCCGTCTATACGATTGACCTTACTCAAATTGTAAAGGGCTGGTTGGATTATAATCAAGGAATCAGCTCCGAGGCGTATCACAATCCCGCCAATGGCTTCTGCCTGAGTGCGGATGATGATTATTACAGTTATGTTATGTCAACCGAGGGCGATACCGTTTATTATGAGGTTGAATACGGATATCTGCAAGGCGATTATTACCTGCTCTCCATGGCGCACGGCGACGTTTATGAATTCTATATGCCGTATATGGAGGAAGAGGGCGATTATTTGTTGAGCTCCGAGACGTATGCCAATATCACGGATCTCGACGACGCCAAGTGGACGTTTGAATGCTGCGGCGACGATCTGTATTATATTCGCTTGGCTTCGGATCCCTCTTGTGTTCTGTATGCTTACGATAACTCGATATATGCAACACAGTTTGTTGAGGGAAGCCCTTATCAGCAGTGGGAGATCATTCAATCGGGGGCGACTTACTATATCAAGAATAAGGGGGAGCAAAAATATCTCTATTACGGTCCCAGAAGCTACTATTATACCTATCAGCTGAGCGCAACCGTGTACGGTACAACGGGGGCAAAGTGGAATCTCGTGGATGCGGATATTTTTGTGCCGTTAGAGGATTTTAAATTGAATGCGGTACACATTCCCAAGGGAACAACCAAGCAGCTGTCGGTTGTTAGTTTAACCGAAGGTGCAACACATACCTACCGTTCCTATTTCACTTGGACGCTTGAGAGCGGCTCTGACTTTACGTTGACCTCTACAGGCTCCATTACTGCGCCGAATGCTGATAATGAGTCTGCGTATGTAACGGTTACCCATAGGTATACAGGCGTAGAGAAGACGATAGGTGTGTTTACGACAAAAGATAGGAGAGTTGTAAAACGTGCACAGCAGAATCGCTATATGGATATTTCTCCTAATTCGAACGATTTGGCTGCGCTTGAATTTGGAACTGAACCTACCATGTTGTGGTATTTTGTTCTTAACGAAGATGGGACGTATTGTATCATGAATGCACAAAATCAAACCTTTATGGGGGTTGAAAGCGGCAATCACAGCGACGGAGCAAGTGTAGTCGAAACAACTTATCCAGTGAAATGGACTGTTTCTTATTATGATATTGATGACGGTGGTAACGATCTGTATAAATTGGTATCCACAGAGGATTCCTCGCTTTCTATCGGTATGGATAACAGTACCGATTGTTTGAAACTGACATCTTCACAATACGGATGGAACAAATGGATATTGGAGTCGATTGTTTACGAAGCCTATGTGAGTGTATCTTACGATAAGGCATACAAAGATCGAAATTTCAATGCTGTAGAGCGAATCAATGATATTATGGCGGAGGTCAGAAAGCATTACTATATAACCTTTGGGATTTGGTTTGAAATATCTGAGCCGGAATTTAGATACTCTAAAGCCGATAATTGTGATAGTGCAGGGTATAAAAAAGGTGGCACCTACTATGAAAATGATTGTAATTGCTGCGAAGATGAAAAACAGCGACACAAGTATGCATCAAATGTACTGGGAGAGGTTTGTGACAGAACTGATGAAAATATCATTTCAATTTCTTTTATCGGGCATAACCTTTGGTCTATAGAAGAAATGGAAGTAACTAATGAAGAGGGAGAAAAGGAAACACAAGATGTGTATGGTACTCATTTGGCGGGATTGGCACGCAAAGCCGGAAATTCTTGTATAGTGATGTGTAGTGATAAAAGCACAGCAGGAATAGAAACTTTTACTGCAATACATGAAATTGGACATTTGTATGGACCGGATGATCATTATGATACCCAATTCAACACGCCAAAGGATAATTGCGTTTATGGGTATAATAGTAATCACGGAACACAGATTAGCATTTCGGATTTGTATGCAATGCGCCCATATTGTGCAGATTGTTTAGGCGTGATTCAGACTAAACGCGGTGACTATAACCCTTAGAAAGGAGAGCTTTTATGAAAAAAATATATAAGTTACTATTTTTACTTCTTGTCAGTTTGTGTTTGCTTTCCTCTTGTAACACAAGTAATTTGCACAATGTAGAGGATGGTATACAAGCCACCGATGCCCAAGATGATGATTCTTCGTCGTCACAAAGTACTATCACAGATGAGATTGGTGATCCTCCGTTTGCGCCAGATCCAATATTTGAAACCCGAAATTCAAACGAATATGAGATGCTTTTGCAATCAGAAGAGTGTTCTTGGGACCTCTTTTCACTAGATGTATTGGAGTGCTTTGGAGATTTTTCCTCTTTTTCTGCTTATTCTTTAACTGATATTACCACGGTTGATCTAATCTATCGGTTTCAATTTGAGCAGATTGGCACTACGATCAATGTTACGAGAAGAGACTTTTATTACAGTAATGATGAGTATTTGTCTTGGTTTGGAGATATTTACGTTGAGGAAGTAGATATGCCGGATGTTTACTGTAAAAATCCTGATAGACATTGGAGGATACTGGCGCAGGAAGATGAGCGTATTTACTGGGCGTATATAGAAAAATACAACATTGATGATCGTTACATTCATTTCAGAGTAAACGATGCCATTGTATTACGGTGGCTGGGAGGTAACAAAAATATTCCGGAGATTGTTTTTTGGTATGACGATTATGTAATAGAGCTTACTTTTGAACCGGAAGACGCTATTCAAAAAGGCTGGGAGCTAATATGTACCAATCCCACCATTCGTGCCCTTTTAACCCCATCCACCTGCCGGGAAGCCGCCGAGGAGCTTTACAACCTCTGGAAGGATGCTTTAAGCTAATATTTCATCCCCCCGCCCCCGCACCACGCGGGGGCGGTTTTTTGTGTGTTCTTTTTCTGCCTTTCTTTCCTGTTTTTTCTGTCTTTCTTTCCCGTGGGGCTTGCACATCCTCTGTTTTTGTGTTATAATAATCCCAACGATGATTTTTTGAGGAGCGCCTATGGAATTTTTGATCTTTTCGGATTCCCACGGGAAATATCACGGGGCGATAGAAGCCTACGAGCGGCAGGTGAAAAAGCCGGATGCCGTCCTCTTTCTGGGGGACGGTCTGCGAGAAATGCGCCGTGAGGATTTTGGGGGCTCTGCCTTCTTTGCCGTGCGCGGCAACTGCGATCTCTTTCCGGGAAACACCCCCACCGAGGAGCTTCTTTCCTTCGAAGGACACAAAATTCTGTTCTGCCACGGGCATCTTTTTGGTGTTAAGGGAGGCTTGGGGGCGCTGATCTCCCACGCCGCCAAGGAGGGGGCGGATATCCTGCTGTTCGGGCATACCCATACCCCCTACGAGGGGATCGTCAACGCCGGCGAGACAGTGGGTGGCGTGACCCTGTCCCGACCCATGTACCTCTTTAACCCCGGCAGCCTCCATGAGGGAAGCTTTGGAACCCTCTCCCTGCGCGGAGAAACCGTGCTGTTTTCCCACGGAAGCCTGAGATAAACGAAAAAAAGAAGACCCCTCTGCATACGCTTACAGTAGAAGTCTTCCTCTTGGCTTTTATTACGTTTATACGGTCGCGGGATCCTCAGCGGCGTTTTCTGCCTCCAGCTTGGCCTGCTCAAGGGCTGCCTCGTACGCCTCGATAATGGCGCTCTCCAGCATCCCACGGAACTGTGCGCTGATGGGATGTACGATGTCGCGGTAGGTGTCATCGGGGTTCTTGCGGCTGGGCATAACAATAAAGAATTTCTCTCTTGCGTAGATCACCTTGATGTCGTGCACGGCGAGCTGACCGTCAAAGGTAACCGAGATGATGGCCTTCATGGGGCCTTCGTCAAAAAGCTTTCTGACCTTGATATCGGTAATTTGCATGGTGATATTCCTCCAAATCGTTAAAAATTCTATCGTAACTCATTATAAGCGGTTTTTGTGATGATTATTCAAACGAAAAGGAATCATTTTGTGAATTTCTTTCACAATTTCAACTTTTTTATGAAAAAACACCCGATTTCTACAAAAATACCTGTATACAACACGAAAAAGGAGACTGGAAATGTCGGTTGAAAACACCCATTTTGGAGCGCTTGGCATTGCCGAGGCGCTGAAAAACTGCAAAAAAATCTTTTTCATCGGCATTGGCGGCATCAGCATGTCGGCTCTGGCACGGATCTCGCTTCTCTGTGGCTACGGCGTGGGGGGCTCGGATCGGGGCGAGGGCGCGCTGATCGAATCTCTCAAAGCCATGGGCATGGAGATCTTTTTGGAGCATGACGCGCGTCATCTCTGCGGCTACGATGCGGTGGTTTACACCGTTGCCATTGGGGAGGATAATCCCGAGTATCTTGCGGCAAAGGAGAGAGGACTGCCTCTTTTCTCCCGTTCCGATTATCTGAATTTTTTAATGACCGGATACCGCGTGCGCGTAGGCGTTGCGGGAATGCACGGAAAGAGCACCTGCACCGCCATGTGCTCGCGCATCTTTTTGGCGGCGTCCGATCCCACTGTTCTTTGCGGCGCGCCGCTTCCCGAGGCGGAGCATTTTCCCTGCCGCATTGGACGCTCGAAGGAGCATTTTGTGTTTGAAGCCTGCGAGTATATGGATTCCTTCCTGGATTTTTCCCCCACGCTGGCGGTGATCCTCAATATTGCCATGGATCACGTGGATTATTTTCACAGCATGGAGCAGATCCGCGCATCCTTCCTTGCCTACGCGCGGCGTACGGGGAAGAACGGAACGGTGCTCTATAACGCCGATGATCCCGAAAGTCTTTTGGCACTTGCTGATTTCGAGGGGCGTCACGTGACCTTTGGAATCGATCAAGGGGCTGATTTTACGGCGCGTGATATTCAAGCGGATAGAAAAGGGACGTCCTTTGATCTTTATCAAGGGGATCAATTCTTGCACAGGATCGTTTTAAAGGTCCACGGCAGACACATGATCTACAACGCGCTGGCGGCGGCAGGAGCGGCGATCCTTTGCGGCATCTCGCTTGATGCCATTGCCAAGGGACTTTTGGATTTTGTGGGCGCGGGGCGCAGAATGGAATACAAGGGCGAGATCAACGGCGCCGGGGTCTACGACGATTACGGACACCATCCCGATGAGATCCGTGCCACTCTGGCAGGGGCGAAGGAGATGGGATTTTCCCGCATCCTGTGCGCCTATCAGCCTCATACGTATAGCCGAACCGCAGGACTTTTGGAGGAGTTTTCCACCGCCTTTGGCGATGCCGACAGGGTCTATCTTGCCGATATCTACGCCGCGCGGGAGCAGAATATCTACGGCGTGGACTCAGCACTTCTCGCGGAGCGGATCGGAGAGAAAGCCACCTATTGCGGAAGCTTTGAACGGGTAGCCCAAGCCATCAAGGGCGACGCACGGGAGGGCGATCTCGTCATTGTCATGGGCGCGGGGGATATTTTTAAGACCTTTGACTTTTTGTTGAAGTGATTTCCTTTTGAAATTGAAAAAAATAAAATCGCGCAGCCATGAAAACGGTTCACGGCTGTGCGATTTTTGTACGTGGTTTTGTAGGAGAAGAATTTCGTGTTTCTTTCTAAAGAAAACCACTTTATAATCGGCGTATTGGCTTTGTTTTGATCTGTTGCGTAGGGGCGATTCAAGATGCCTCTACGCATAGCCGTTTAAAAAGCAAAATTTGTTGCTTTCCGGGTCGTCGAGGGCGCCGACCCCTACCGGTGTTTGCGAACATTCCGTCTATGTGTCATCCTGAGCGAAGAAAACCGCAAAGCGGTTGGCGGAGTCGAAGTTTTGTGAGCGTCAGCGAATAAAACCGAGGAGCGCAGCGACGAAGGGATCTACTAAGGAATTTTAATAGCCTTCCATAACAAAGTAACATTTGTGTAGAAAGAGGATCGCAAGATTCGTTAGGAGACCCCAACGCCAAGGGCGTTGCCCTCCCTAAGGTCGGGTTCGATTGCGCAAAACATCCCACCGGGATATTTTGCTCCACTCAGGGTGACACTTAAACGATAGATTATGCACAAACCCGTAGGGGCGTTCTTTGAACGCCCGCTCTAAAAAATCTTATCCTTGCAAACGGACGACCAATGGTCGCCCCTACGGTCAAACAAGAGAGGCTCGCCGCACGTGCGGCGTGTCTATATGTGAAAAATTATCGGTAGGGGACGGCGCCCTCGACGTCCCGAGAACAATGTTTTTTGATCCGCATCGATATGTTGATGCGGTTTAAAATTTGTTCGTAGGGGCGATTCAAGAATCGCCCGTCCATACGAATTCGATGTTTTTTAAAACGGGCGCTTCGTGAAGCGCCCCTACGAGAAAACAAGGAAAGCTCGCCGCACGTGCGGTGTTTTTATTCTCTCAAAAAGCAATCCTTTGAAAATCATAATTTTTCAGCCCCTTGCATACAATGTACCAAAATCGGTATGGATGCAAAGGAGTGGATTTTTATGGACAACTACATCAAAATAGAAGCAGGCGGCGCGCGGATTCAGGATCTGCTTTGTGACCGTCAGAACGTAACCGAGCTTTCGGGGGATTTTTCGCTCCCCGATTATCAGCCCGAGATCAAGCGGCTGTTGCGCGTGAAGGCAACCGTCTCTCCCCCCGATAAATATATCGGCGCGGGGAATGCGGATTTTTCGGGGATGATCGATTACTGCATCCTCTACGCGGGCAACGACGGTGCGCTCTACTGTGCCAACGAGAGCCAGGAATATCAATTTTCGGTTCCCTTGGAAATGACCTCGGACTTTGATCTTGGGGACGGTCTTGTTTGCGACGTGGAAACTGCCGCCGATATGGTGACGGGAAGGGTGGTGGCACCTCGCAAGCTTTCGGTAAAATGTCGTTTGCGCTCCCGTGTGCAGATTCGCGGCACGCGGATTCTGGAGGAATCGGTCAGCGGAGGTGAGGAATCTGCCATTGAGCGGCTGCGCGGAAGCGCGGAATGTGCAAGAATTCTCGTGGGGCAGGGCGAGCCTCTTTCCCTCGGGGATGAGATCATCTGCGAGAGCAATGACGATGATCTGCGCGTGATCTTTGCCGAGGGGCAGGTGTTCGTTGCCGAGGCGGTGGCGGGAAGCGGATGCGTCAACTGCCGCGGAGAGGTTTCATTGAAATTGCTTTGTGCCCATGAAGGGATGCTTGGCGCCGATGCCGTTAAGACCTTTTGGCGGCGGATCCCCTTTTCGCAGTCGGTTGCGGTGGATGGAACCGAGGTCAACTGCGATGCCTCGGCTCACGGCATCTGCTCGGATCTGAACGTGACGGTGGAGGACGGCAGGATCCTTTGTGATCTCGGCATCCGTCTTTTGGCGCGTGCCGCGCGGAATGAGACCGTTCCCTATACCCGTGACATTTATTCGGTGACTCACACCTGCGAGAGCCGCTATCTTACGGGCAGGCTTCCCATTGCGGGAAAATGCCTCAACGGGAACGTGTCCCTCAATTCCACCCTTTCCTTGGAGGAGGCGGGGATCAGACAGGGGCTTGATGTGGTGGATATCAGCGCCACTCCCACGGTGACTTCCATGGAAATTGAGAAGGGAAAGACGATCCTCACGGGCAAATGCCGTTTGCACGCCATCCTGTTTGGCGAGGAGCTTTCGGCGCAGGAGTTTGAGATCCCCTTCCGTTACGAGACCGACAGCTTGCTCCGCGACGGCGAAAAATTAAGCGACTATCACGCCGCGGTGGACGTGATCTCCTGCAAGGCGCGTCTGGACGGTGAGCGCATTGGCGTGGATGCAGAGCTTTCGGTGAGTCTGTTCGCGCAGAGCGAGAGTGAGATCCGAATGCTCACCGATGCAAGATTTGGGGAGGAGATCGAACGAAAGAATTCTACCTATACCATCTGCTATCCCTCTCGCGAGGATACCCTTTGGAGCGTTGCCAAGCGTTACAATCGCCCCGTTGCCACGGTGTCCACACGAAACGGCCTTTCGGATGCTCCCGCCGCCGATTCCCACGAATCTCTCGCGGGCGTGTCGTATTTGTTGGTATAAACAAAGAAGCACGGCTTTGCGTTTTTGCAAAGCCGTGCTTTTGCTCTATTTGAAATAATACAAAAAGCTCATATCTTCCTCGGCGTACTCCTCGGGGGTGAGCCAGATGTCGTTGGAGATTTCAAACTCCTTTGCGACTTCATCGTAGTAAGCGACCGAGTAACAGTAGCGGTCTGTTTTTTCAAAGTAGGACAGCGACACGCGGGTGTGGGGAATGCACTTGCCGTCCTCCCACACGTATTTGGTGGTGGTGTCGGTGGAGATCTTGTAGGGCTTTTCATCGCCGTATTCCTGCTCGTAGGTCACGCTTTGAGAAAAGCCGAAGATCGCCTTCAGCCTTTCATCGGCTTTGATGTTGTTCAGACCCGAAAGCGTCTCGGAGGGCTGATAATCGTATCCTTCAGCGGATTTCAGCCAGCAAAGATAGGTGATCTGCTCACCTTCCGCCTTTTGGGCAATCATCAGATCGAGCTGACCGTCAAAGTTGAGATCAAGGACCGAAAAGCCGTAATTGCCGTTGAGGTTTCCAACACTGCCGTCGATCTGAACGCCTTGATACCATAAAACCTTGTCCCCCTCTTTGACCACGATCTGCTTTACGGTATTTCCTGTTCCTCTGACGCAATAGGTGATGCCGTCATGCTCCTCGGAGTAAAGCAGATCGTACCGCTCTTTGCAGGAGGTAAGGGGGAACAGCAACGCCATGCAGAGGAGACAGAGCGTTAAAAGTTTTATTCTGTTTTTCATAGCGTGCGCCTTTCTTTTCGTGCGATTGATTTTTGTGTCATCCTGAGCGGAGTCCGCCCGTAGATTCTGCTTCGACTTCGTCTCGCGTTTTTGCGGCAAGCCGCAAAAATTCGACTTGCGCTCAGAATGACACGGGCGGACATAGTCGAAATCCGACCGTCGGGAGGATCAAACGATGCGAAGCGTCGTTTGGGATCTCACAAAAAAACAACCGATTCCTTAAAATGAAAGCAGCTCCGTCTGTAAGCCGGGTTCTGTCGAGGGCGGTCATCAATCTTCGCATTCCGTCACCGGAATGCTTCGGGAACGTAAATTCCCGTGCCACCTCGGAACATATGCCGGACCGGCGTCCCTTGAGGTGTTGCTTCGGATAGGGTTTACAGCGGACCTATGTTACCATAGGAACTGGTGAGCTCTTACCTCGCCTTTCCATCCTTACCGCTTGCGCGGCGGTTTATTTCTGTTGCACTTTCCCGACGGTTACCCGTGGCTGACGTTATCAGCTATCCTGTCCTGTGAAGCCCGGACTTTCCTCACGGTAATACCTTACGGCGCAATACCGCGCGATCGCCCAACGAAGCTGCGTCAATATTATACCGCATTTTGAGGGATTTGTCAAGAGCGCATTCAAAAAGGAACCGACCAATTGGTCGGTTCCCTATAGAAAACTCAATCCTTGGCGGGAAGCGTCAAGATTCGCTTCATCTGCGGGATCCTCAAAAGCACAGCCGCCATGGCGGTGGTGAGGACGGTTTCGGGAAGCATATAGATGCCGTTGTAGCAGATCGAATAGAGCACGGGACGGTTAAACCACTCTCTGCCAAAGGCAATGAATTCCTCCAGATTTGCCCAAAGAACAACGCCCGCGATGAAATGCACCAAAAAGCGAAGGGCGCAAGCCAGCACCACGCCGCTGATCATGCCGAGATATCCCTTCTTGCGGAAGAGTCCTGCCAAGCCCAGCACGCTAAAGGCGAGGATGTAGTCAAGGAACAGGGATGCGATGAGCATGGTGGGAGTGAGTCCCCAAGCAAATACGCCGCCCTGCAGGATCTGGAACCAAGCGTAGCAAAAGGCGGTGCCAAGTCCCCAGCCGATGCCGTATTTGATGGAGATCAGGCAGATGGGAAGCATGGAAAAGAGGGTAATGGAGCCGTCAAAGGGCAGGGTGAAGATCTTGACGTAGCTCAATACCACGGCAAGAGCCAGCATCATGGCGCACTCGCACAGAGCAAATACGCGCGTTCTTTTTGTGTTTGTCATAAAAACACCTCCTGAAAAATAAAAATTGACCGCACGAAATCTCCGTGCGGTCAATTCGCTATGACGATGAAAAAAGCGTCGACTTTCTTTTTTCGTCCATCTATGGAAATCTCCCTACGCCGGTATTATCCGTATCAGGTAAAAGGGTTCGGCTGTGAGCCATCTCAGCCCTCCGTTGCAGGAGAGCACCCCCGATTTTATGCGGTTCGATTGGTATTATAGCACTCTTTTGAGCGTTTGTCAAGAGGAAAAATGAAAAAACATTGTGATGTGTAGATCATGTTTTTTACAATCCCTCCGTCATTTTCTTGCGAAAATGCCACCTCCCTTTGCACAAGGGAGGCTTTGGGAGTTCGTTCGTATGGGGAGAGGGGATTGGAGATCTGTTTTTTCACAGGTGGCTGATGTAATCATGCTTTTGAAGTTTCCAATAAGATGTTTTTTGATGGTTAAAACTCTTTTTAATATAAAAGCTATCTCGCTATTTGCCATGCAAATAGCGAGACTAAAGCTTGTTTTTTAATTTATTTATGATTGTTCGGGATCACAATCCCTCCGCTTTATTCCGAAAAACGAACCTTGTTTACTCATCTATTCCGCAGCAGCGCAGGATCACCTTGAAGAGCTGAAGCTCATAGTCAAGGGTGTAGGGATTTTCCTTCTCTCCGCGCACCATGGCGGCAAAGGCTTCCATCATTGCCGTGTATCTCTGGAAGGGATGGCTTTCGCTGAATGCCGCAATTGCCTTTCCGTCGAAGGCGGAAAGCTTGGTCTCGATCTTTTTTGCGCGTTGCATATATTTTCCGTATTCCTTTGCGCTGCCCTCCAAAGGACGGATCTCCACGGTTCCCTTGGAGCCGCAAATCACCAGCTGACGGCGGTCGGGACCTCCGATCTCGGTTCCTCCCATGCGAACCACCGAAACGGCGTGGGGATATTTCAAAACCGCAAAGCCCAGATCCTCGGTGTTGATGCCGTCAATGCCGGTTGCGGTGTTGAGAGGAATGATCTTTTCGGGCATGCCCTGAATCTGAAGCACCAGATCGATCAGATGGCAGCCCAGATAGAACATCATGCCCCCCTTGAAGGTGCCAAACCATTCGCGTCCCGCCTTTCCGTCAAGACGGCTCATGTGTGCCTCAACGCTGTAGATCGAACCGAACTCGCCCTCCTGCGCACGCTTGATGGCATCGGCAATGAAGGGATTGTAGCGGTACATATAGCCGATGTGGAACACTTTTCCGCTTTTTCTTGCCGATTCGATGAGGCGCTCGAAGGATGCAAGATCCTGGCTTCCGGGCTTTTCCATATGGATGTGCTTGCCGTGATCGATTGCCATTTGGGTGTATTTGTTCAAATGGATCTCGTCGGTCTCAATGGCTACCGCCTCAATGGTGGGATCGTTCAGAATCTCCTCCAGCGTCAATTCGGGATAGCCCTCCAGTACGGAGAACTTTCTTGCGCACGTCTGGCGCTCATCCTCCACCAGAGCGTAGCCGACCAGCTCAAAAATATCCGGCAAATTCTTCAGCGTATAAAAGATTTCTCCGCTGTGGCTGTATCGGTTCATACCGATCTGCGCAATTCTGATTTTTCTCATACTGTAAAATCCCTCCAATCAAATTGAACAACGGGAAATGCCGGCTCGTTTGCCAGGCGTGTAAAGACCTCGGGAGCTTGTGCGGGGGAGTGGGTCTCCTCGATCAGGCACCTGAAGTCAAGGCGCTTGCCCGAGAGCAGACCGAGGATGGCTTGAGCGTCGTCGCGCTCGCTCCACCAGCCGTCACGGGAATCCTGAAGAGGACGGGCGTTGGTGTGCGCGCCGATGAGGGTGATGCCGGGACCGTGTACCTTGCGGTAATAGTCGATGGAAAAATCCGAGCTTCGGGTGCATCCAAGGAGCGCCACGCGTCCAAAGCGCGCCATGCAATCCAGCACCATATCAAGTCCTTGCCCCTTGCCGGTTACCTCAATGGCAACCTTGGCACCGCCGTGGGTAATTTCCTTGACCGTCTCGGCAAAATCGGGAGCGAAGGGATCGAGGGCGTAATCGGCACCCAAGGAAAGGGCTTGCGCTCTCTTTTTCTCCACGGGATCTACCGCAATGATGGGATAGGCGCCCGCCGCGCGTAAAAGCTCTACGGCGATGATTCCAAGCACTCCAAGCCCCATGACAATGGCGGACTCTCCCAGCTCCAAACGGCATTTGCGGATTGCCGCCATGGGGAAGGTGGCAATATGAACCAATGCCGCTTCGTCAAAGTCGACGTTGTCGGGAAGACGGTAGACGCGGGATTCCTTCAGGGCGCAGAATTTTCGATGCTTGGTCCAGGAGCAGGCAACACGGTCGCCTACCTTGAGAGAGGTGACCTCCTCGCCCACAGCGACTACGGTTCCGCCGGTGCTGTAGCCTGCGCTGCGCGGAAATTTCACCTCGGGGCCCTTGGTGGAATTGATGTTGGGATCTCCAATGAGATTTGCCCGTTCCGTGCCCGAGCTGATGGTGGAAATGGCGATCTCCACCAAAACCTCGTTTGCCTTGATTCGGGGGATTTCCTGATCCAACACCTCGGCAATGCAAGGCGCGGTAAAAACAATGCTTGGATTTTTCATTCCGATCTCCTTTTGCATTTTCTAAAAATGATTCCGATATTATTTTACCACCTTGACAGCAAAAGGAAAAGATGATATACTGTAAATAATCGCATAGGATTCTGTAAAAAAGATAGGGTTTAAAGAGGTTTTTCAGGATGGAGCATATAATTTTCAGCAAATCGTTTCGATTTCGAACCATTACGCTGCACAATGCGGTGCACAATGATAATTCGGGAGGAATATCCGCTCACTTTCTTGCGCGCATGAAATGCGGAAGTGGCAGGATCGAAAATCTTGACGGCGAGTGCCTGGCTTTGCGGGCGGGGGACGTTTTTTATCTGCCCATGGGATTGCAATATCATTCCTATTGGACGCCGGACTGTGATGCGGGAATCGTGTCGTGGGAATCCTACGGCTTTGCGATCCTGCCCGAATTTGAAAGCAACCGCTACAAAATGCAGATCCTGCACCCCAACGAGGAATGCAGGCCTTTGTTTGATAGGCTTTCCATGCTGAGTGAAAGCTCCTCGGAGGCGCTGGGGATCTTGTACCATCTCATGGGGATCCTGCTTCCCACCATGGAATCGGTCGGCAGGGGAAAGCAGGAGATCCTTTTGCAGGCGGCAAGGAGCTATCTGAAGGAGCATCCCGACTGCAAAATGATCGAGGTGGCAAAGCATTGCTGCATCAGCGAGAGCGGTCTGTATGCGCTGTTTCGCGAGCACGCGGGCACCTCTCCCGTTAAGGAAAAAAACCGGATGCAGATCGAGGCATCGTTGGAGATGCTCCGCTATACCGATTTTTCCATTGAGCAGATCAGCGAATTTTTGCACTTTTCCTCCGCTGCCTATTTTCGAAAGCTATTCAAGGAGGAGATCGGGAAAAGTCCCACTCAGGTTCGCCGCGAGCAGGCGTTCCGACATACCATATAAAAAATACGACGCGGAATCACTTTGGATTCCGCGTCGTATTTTGTCCTTTAATAGTAATAATTCACACCCACGTCCACCATATCGGGGGTTTTGTTCCATTGCTTTTCATTGAGCTTGATGTCGCCAAAGTGGGAGCGACATTCCTCGGTGAAGTATTTCTCAATGATCGAAGCGTTGAAATCATCAAACCAATCGTTGTTTTCTTCCTTGTCGTACGCCTTGTCGGTGTGGGGGTATTTCTTGATGATGTGATAGCCCATGGTGGATTTTACCACGGCGATCTCGCCGTCCTCCATAGCATCCAGCTTGTCGATGATCTCATCCAGATACGCCAGATCCTCACCCGCGTCGGTGTAATCCACCGTCTTTTTGATGTAGTAGCCGTCGGTGTAATCGGTCATGGAAACGGGGCTGTTCTCGTTGGTCTTTTTCAGCTCCTCGCGCATGATCTTTTCAAACTCCGCATAGCTGCCTCCCGTCAAGGTTTCCTGCAGCTCCTTTACGCGATCCTCCAGCACCTCAAGGGCGTCAAAGTCCAGCACCTGCGTCTTAAAGCCCGAGCCGTTTTCGTTGCGCACAAAGGAGGGCTGACCGTTGGCGGTGTTGTACGCGATCTTTTTGCCGTCGCTGTTCTTTACGTAGTAGACCTGATCGCCGTTTTCGTCCAGAATGGGATTGCCCTTGTCGTCAACCGCCTTTACACCGTTGTGCTTGTCGTAATAGATGCGGTCCTGCTTATCGGTACCGTCGTTGTAATAATAAATGGTATCGCCGTTCTTATCCTTTTCGTAAACGTAGGAATATCCGGGGAGGAAGATCTGCTGGAAGTGTACGTAGTTTTCTCTCAGGAATTCATTTTTGACGTTCTGACCCAACTGCTCGGCGTTCTTGCCGTACTTATAATCCTTCCATGCCGTGATCTTTTCCTGCATCAGATAGACGTCACGGAGAATGTCATAGTTCACGCCGTAGGTGGAGAGCAGCGCGTTGAGCTTGGTCTTGGAGCCCTGACCGTCGGTGCGGATCAATTCCTCCATTTTTTCATCCACGGATTGGATCGCCGCATCGGAGAGGGTAAGACCGTCGCGCTCAAAGAGGTAGAGGGCGACCAGATAGGTGCGGCAGTTGTCGAGAATGCTTTCCTTGTAGTAGTCGTTCAGCGTTTGGAATTTTTCTCCGTTATACTTATCTCCCTGATCCCAGAAGGCGGGGTCGTTGACCGAGAATTGAGATGCCGCCAGCGCGCCCTTGACGCGGGAGAGCATCAGCTCGTACTCCTTGACCGAGAAGGTGACCTTTACCCCGTCCTTTTTGAGGGTGAGGAGTGTCTTTCCCTTTTTGGAACAGGAAAAGAGAGGGAGGCACATCAAAAGTGCCAGACAGAGCGCGAAAACGCGCAAAAAATGTTTCTTCATAAGACTCATAAAACCTTTCCGTAGCGGATTTTTAGGATTCACCCTATATTATACAGGATTTTTTTGATTTTGTCTATCCCTTTTGATGACCGATTTCCATATATTTTTCAAATATTTTGTGAATGAGCGTCAAAGGCTGGTCTCCCTTTTGCAGGCGCAGACAGAGATGGGGCTCGCCCGACATCAGGATCCGCAGTCTTCCGGGGAAGAGATCGGCAAGCTCGGACCAGATATCAATATCCAATTTTTGCGGATGAATATGGACCTCGTTGCCACTCTGACGGATCGAGGTGATGCGACATTTGACTGCCGTGGAGTGGATCAGCGCCACGCGGAGCAGATTTTCGGTGGCAGTCGGCGGCTCTCCAAAGCGGTCGAGCAGCTCGTCGGTCACGTCGGAGAGATCCTCCTCGGTGGCAATGAGGGCGATCTTTTTATAGAGCGCCATGCGCTGAGCGGGATAGGGAACGTAGCTGTCGGGGATGAAGGCGTCAAAATTCAGCGACACGGTGCATTCCACCTCGGGCTCGGTATCCTCGCCCTTTTCCTCAAGGACGGCTTGATTGAGCAGCTTGATATAGAGATCGTAGCCAATGGCGTCCAGATGTCCGTGCTGCTCGGCGCCCAGAATATTGCCCGCGCCGCGGATCTCCATGTCGCGCAAAGCGATCTTGAAGCCCGCGCCAAATTCGGCGTATTCACGGATCGCCTCCAGACGCTTTTGCGCCACCTCGGGAATCGCCTTGTGGGGCGGGAAGGTGAAGTAGGCATAGGCGCGGCGGGAGGAGCGTCCGATGCGTCCGCGGATCTGATGGAGCTGAGAAAGTCCCAAACGGTGCGCATTGGAAACAATGAGGGTGTTGGCGTTGGGAATGTCCACACCGGTTTCGATGATGGTGGTGCAGACCAAAATATCGATCTCGCCCGAGAGCATCCGCTCCCAGATCTTTTCCAATTCTTCTTTATCCATCTTTCCGTGGGCGGTGGTAATCCGCGCCTCGGGGATCGATTTGGAGAGCTTGGCGGCAAGCACGTCGATGGTTTCTACGGTATTGTGCAGATAAAAGACCTGACCGCCGCGACGGAGCTCCCGTCGGATGGCTTCCTCTACGATGAGATCGTCATCCTCCAAAACGTAGGTTTGAATGGGCAGACGGTCGGCAGGGGCATCGTCGAGGATCGAGATATCGCGGATGCCGCCCATTGCCATGTTCAGGGTGCGGGGAATGGGGGTTGCCGAGAGCGAAAGCACGTCCACGCCGTCACAGATCTGCTTCAGCTTTTCCTTCTGCGCCACGCCAAAGCGTTGCTCCTCGTCCACGATCACAAGACCGAGGTCGTGGAATTTGACGTCCTTGGAAAGGAGACGGTGGGTTCCCACAATGATATCCACCTCGCCGCGCTCCAGTCTGCGCAAGGTCAGCGCCTGTTGCTTGGGCGTGCGGAAGCGGGAGATCATATCGGCGTTCACGGCAAAGCTGCGCACACGGCTGATGATGGTTTGATAGTGCTGAAGTGCCAAGAGGGTGGTAGGCACCAGGATCGCCACCTGCTTTCCGCCCATGACCGCTTTGTATGCGGCGCGGATCGCCACCTCGGTTTTTCCGTAGCCCACGTCGCCGCAGAGCAAGCGATCCATGGGCGTTGCGCTCATCATGTCGCCCTTGATCTCCTTGACTGCCTGCAGCTGGCTCTCGGTTTCTTCATATTCAAAGGCATCCTCAAACGCCTTTTGGTAGTTGTCGTCGGCAGGGAAGGCGTGTCCCGGACGGCGCAGTCGCTCGGCGTAGAGCTTGATCAGCTCCTTTGCCATATCCTTGACCGCCGCCTTGGCGCGCGCCTTGGATTTTTTCCAGGATTCGCTTCCCATTTTGGAGAGCTTGACCAGTCCGTCATCTGAGTGGGCGCCGATATATTTGGAGACCTTATCCAGCTTTTCCACGGGAAGGAACAGCTTGTCGCTTCCCGCGTACTGAATGCCGATATAGTCCTTGGTCACGCCGTCGCAGGTCAGGGTCTCAATGCCGGTATAGCGACCGATGCCGTAGATCTCATGTACCACGTAGTCGCCAACCTCCAGCTCGGCGTAGGAGAGAATGCTCTTGGTGTTCTTCTTTTTCTTTTTGCGCAGAGCGCTCTTGCCCGAGAGGGAAAGGGAGCCCATGCGTCCCTCGGGATTGACCGAGAGCACCGCGATCTTGGGAACCATCAATTCAAAGCCCGCAAGGATCTCCTTGGAAAGAACCGTTACCGCGCCTCTTCCGTTGTTTCCCAAAAGGCTTTCTTCGTCGGTCACGATGAAGCCGTGCTTCAAAAGAAGCTCACGGGTGCTTTTTGCCGCCGCATCGTTTTCGGTAAGCACGATGGAGCGATAGCCGCCCTGCACGTAGTTTTGCAGATCCTCCAGGAACAGCTCCTCGTTGTCGGCGTAGGAGACGGTGTGACGGGTGCGGAAGCCGAACATTCCCGCAAGCCGTTTATCCGATACCTTGTAGGCAATGGAATCGGCGTGCAGGGTGACGTTTTCGTCGCAGAAAAGCTCCAGTGCCAAGGGGGCTTTGGCGTATTCGGTGTACTTGGGGGCAATGGTTCCGCTCTCCAAAAGCTCCACCACGGTCTGATCCAGATGCCAACGGGATGCCGTGAGGCGGTCATGAATGGCATTGGTACCTCTCAGGATCACCAGATGCTTGCCGTCAAAGTAGTCGAGAAGCGAGGCTCTCTCGGGGTAGACCATGGTGATATATTTATCCAGAAAATGAACGGTTCCGCCGGTCTGCTTGGCGGTTTCAACGGCAGCGGCCTCCTTGATCAGCTCCTCGCAGGCGCGCTCGTCGTGGCAGGCGCGAAGCTGGGAGGAGATGGTCTTTTTCAGCTTATCCAAAAGCTCGGTGTTGGTTAAAAGCTCACGGGCAGGGGGGAAGGATGCCGATACCACCGATTGGATCATGCGCTGGGAATCGGGCTCGAAAAGCCCCATGCGGTCGATCTCGTCCCCGAACAGTTCAATGCGCAACGCGCGCGCGCCTACGGCTTCACCGCCGTCGCTGTCCAGAAAAATGCCGCCCGTGGGATAGACGTCAATGATGCCGCCGCGCAGAGCAAACTGCCCGGGACTGTCCACAAGATCGGCGCGTACGTAGCCCGCTTCCGTCAGCCTTTTGCAAAACGCCTTGGGATCAACGAGATCGGTCTCTTCGATCTTCAAAAGGTTTTCCTTCAGACGCGTGGGAGGGATGGTATAGCCCAATGCCGCGTCGGGAGTGGTGACCACTGCGTCATAGCTTCCCGAAAGAAGCCCCGAAAGCACCATAAGCCTCTCATGCTCGTACTCATGGGAGGCGGTAATATTATAAAAGGTGAGATCCCGCGCCATGTAAAAGGCGGCGCGCAATCCGTGATGCTCCAGAAGCGAGGCGACGCGAACGCAGTCCTTTTCCTCGGGGCAGAGGATCAGGACGCATTTTCCCCCTCTTGCCTTTGCCGAATCCTCAAGGAGAGAGATCAGAAAGACGTCCGAGGCACCGTCCGAGAGGCCCGAGGCGAGGATGGGGAGGGGCTTTGCGGCAAAATTGCGCTCCAGGGTGCGGAGCAGCTGCTTGTATTCTCCGTCCAGCCGAATGGTTTGTGTGAGAAGATTCATAGATTATTTCTCCGCGGGGGTATGAGAGTTACAGATCTGCATGGCGCCGTCAAAATCGCCGTCAAGAGCTTTTCCAATGCCGGCGTAGGCGTCGTCAAAGCAATTCATCAGCAGCTCCATCTCGTTTTTGGTAAAGTTGGAAAGCACCCAATCCGCCATTTCAAAGGAGGGATGGGGCTTTGCGCCAACGCCCATGCGCAGACGGGGAACGGCGTCGGTACCGAGGCAGGTGATGATATCGTTGAGTCCCTTCTGCCCTCCGGCGCTGCCCTTGCGGCGCAGACGCATCTTGCCGGGATCCTGCGCAACGTCGTCGGAGATCACCAGAACGTGGTCGGGAGCGATCTTGTAGAAGGCAGCAGCCTCCTGAACCGCGGTGCCCGAGGCGTTCATAAAGGTTTGGGGCTTCATAAGAAGCACGCGGTGTCCCCCGATTCTTGCCTCGGCAACAAGAGCTTGAAATTTGGCACGGTCAATGCGTACGCCAAGACGCTCGGCAAGGCGGTCAATGATGAGAAAGCCCGCATTGTGACGGGTGGTCTTGTATTTGTCACCGGGGTTGCCAAGCCCTACGAGGATCCACGTGATGGGCTCGGTGGAGGGAGTCTCCTTCTTTGCGATTTGCTGAAACAGATCAAAAATATCCGCCATGTGACTCTGTCCTTTCCTCCTGCCGTGGCAGGAACGCCAAAACGCGCCCGATTTTTTCTCAATCGACCGCAAAATGGAGTTTTTGTGTTTTCTGTCATAATTATACAATAAAAAAGCCACGCTGTCAAATCTTTTTTTACCACTTGTTAATTGTTCATAAAAAGTTTACAATTTCAAAAACTGATATATTGTTAAAAGGTATGGAAAAATGGAAAAAAATATGATATAATGACTGTTGTTCTAAATGTCGAAGGTCAAAAGGCCTGTCGACAGTTCCAAAAAATTCATTTATGGAGGATTATGAAACATGGCAAAGAAGTATTGCTACCTGTTTTCCGAGGGCGACGCATCCATGCGTGAGCTGCTTGGAGGTAAAGGCGCTAACCTGGCAGAGATGACCAAGATCGGTCTTCCCGTTCCCCAGGGCTTTACCATTTCTACGGAGGCCTGCACCCAGTACTATGAGGATGGCAGACAGATCAACGATGGCATCATGGCTGAGATCATGGAGTACATTGTTAAGATGGAAGCTGTTACCGGCAAGAAGTTCGGTGATTTGGAGAACCCCCTGCTCGTTTCGGTTCGTTCCGGTGCTCGCGCATCCATGCCCGGTATGATGGATACCATCCTGAACCTGGGTCTGAACGAGGACGTTGTTGAGGTTATGGCTAAGAAGTCCGGCAACGCTCGTTGGGCTTATGACTGCTACCGTAGATTTATTCAGATGTACTCCGACGTTGTTATGGAAGTCGGCAAGAAGTACTTTGAGGAGCTCATCGATAAGATGAAGGAAGAGAAGGGCGTTAAGCAGGACGTTGAGCTGACCGCTGAGGACCTCAAGGAGCTGGCTAACCAGTTCAAGGCTGAGTACAAGGCAAAGATCGGTTCCGACTTCCCCTCCGATCCTAAGGAGCAGCTGATCGGTGCCGTTAAGGCAGTATTCCGTTCTTGGGACAACCCCCGTGCAAACGTATACCGTCGTGACAACGATATTCCCTACTCTTGGGGTACCGCTGTAAACGTACAGGCTATGGCATTCGGTAACATGGGCGACAACTGCGGTACCGGTGTTGCATTCACCCGTGATCCCGCTACCGGCGAGAAGAAGCTGATGGGTGAGTTCCTGACCAACGCACAGGGTGAGGACGTTGTTGCAGGCGTTCGTACTCCCATGCCCATCGCTGAGATGGCAAACAAGTTCCCCGCAGCGTTCGAGCAGTTCGTAAAGGTTTGCGAGATCCTGGAGAACCACTATCACGATATGCAGGATATGGAGTTCACCATTGAGAATGAGAAGCTCTATATGCTCCAGACCAGAAACGGTAAGAGAACCGCTCCCGCAGCTCTCCAGATCGCCGTTGACCTGGTAAAAGAGGGACACAAGACCAAGGAAGAGGCCGTTCTCATGATCGACCCCAGAAACCTTGACACTCTGCTTCACCCTCAGTTCGACGCTAAGGCACTCAAGGCTGCTACCCCCATGGGTCGCGGACTTGGCGCATCCCCCGGCGCTGCTTGCGGTCAGATCGTATTCTCCGCAGAGGACGCTGAGACTTGGAAGAATGCCGGCAAGAAGGTAGTTCTCGTTCGTCTTGAGACCTCTCCCGAGGATATCACCGGTATGAAGGCAGCTCAGGGTATTCTGACCGTTCGTGGCGGTATGACCTCTCACGCAGCAGTAGTTGCTCGTGGTATGGGTAAGTGCTGCGTATCCGGTTGCGGCGAGATCGCAATGGATGAGGAGAACAAGAAGTTCACTCTGGCAGGCAAGACCTTCGTTGAAGGCGACTATATCTCCATCGACGGTTCCACCGGTAACATCTACGACGGCATTATCAAGACCGTTGACGCAGAGATCTCCGGTAACTTCGGCACCATCATGGGTTGGGCTGATGAGTTCCGTACCCTGAAGGTAAGAACCAACGCTGATACTCCCGCAGACGCTAAGAAGGCTCGCGAGCTGGGCGCTGAGGGTATCGGTCTGTGCCGTACCGAGCACATGTTCTTCGAGGCAGACAGAATCGCTGCATTCCGCGAAATGATCTGCTCCGACACCGCTGAGGAAAGAGAAGCAGCTCTTGCTAAGATCCTTCCTTACCAGCAGGGCGACTTCGAGAAGCTGTACGAGGCTCTCGAGGGCTATCCCGTTTGCATCCGTTTCCTGGATCCTCCTCTCCACGAGTTCGTTCCCACCACTGAGGAAGACATCGCAGCTCTGGCTAAGGCTCAGGGCAAGACCGTTGAGGATATCAAGGCTATCATTTCTTCTCTCCACGAGTTCAACCCCATGATGGGTCACCGTGGATGCCGTCTGGCAGTCACCTACCCCGAGATCGCAAAGATGCAGACCACCGCTGTTATCCGCGCTGCAATCAACGTTCAGAAGGCTCATCCCGAGTGGAACATGAGACCCGAGATCATGATTCCTCTGGTAGGCGACGTTAAGGAGCTGAAGTACGTTAAGGCTGTTGTAGTTGCAACCGCTGACGCTGAGATCGCTGCTGCCGGCGCTAAGCTGGACTACGAGGTTGGTACCATGATCGAGATTCCTCGCGCATGCCTGACCGCAGACGATATCGCTGCTAACGCTGACTTCTTCTGCTTCGGTACCAACGACCTGACTCAGATGACCTACGGCTTCTCCCGTGACGACGCAGGTAAGTTCCTGAGCGCTTACTACGATGCAAAGATCTTCGAGAACGATCCTTTCGCAAAGCTTGACCAAACCGGTGTTGGTAAGCTGATGAACATGGCTGTTACTCTTGGTAGACCCGTAAATCCCAAGCTTCACGTTGGTATTTGCGGTGAGCACGGTGGTGACCCCACGTCCGTAGAGTTCTGCCACTCCATCGGTCTGGATTACGTTTCTTGCTCTCCCTTCCGTGTTCCGATCGCACGTCTGGCTGCTGCTCAGGCTGCTATCAACGATAAGAAGTAATTCGAGCGCAAGATCTCAAATAATAAAATCGCACCCTTGCAGGAATGCAAGGGTGCTTTTTTGCGTTTGCTCTGCGATTGCATAAAAATACAACCGTTGGTTGAGATGCGGTATCTTAAGAATCTCTTTACTTCCGAAAAAGAATGTGGTATACTGTATGTAAGGATATTTGGAGGGGGAATCAAAATATGTCATCGTCAATGGGAGAAATCATCAAGCGCCTACGGAAAGAAAGAGGCATGACACAGGAGCAGCTGGCACAGCTGTTGAATCTGTCGGCACAGTCGATCTCTAAGTGGGAAAATAATACCAGCATGCCGGACATTTCTCAAATCGTTCCGCTTGCCACAATTTTGAAGGTTAAGACCGACGTTCTTTTTGGAATGGAGAGTTGTAATAACGACGAGGAGGTGGAGCGCATCATTCGGTCGGCACGTTCTTTTTTGAAAAGACCGCTGACACGGGAGGGGTTCATTCGCCAATACGACGCCTTGCAGAAGGGGCTGGAGCGATATCCCAATCACACAAGACTTCTGATGGAGTCGCTGGAGGCGGGGATCGCGCTTTCTTATCCGGAAAATTTCATATACGATGCCGCACACGCAAAGGAGCGCTATGAGGAGTGTATCCGACAAGCCAACATCGTCATTTCCTATTCCACCAACACCACCGACGTGCTACGGGCGCATATGATCCTGGTGCTTCTTCATGCGGCAAACGGAAACGCAAAGCAGGCACGGCTCCACGCGGAGAAATTTCCGGTTCGCGCCGATATGAATCTCCATTTGATGCAGGCATATTGCGCACATTGGAAACAGGATTACCGTATGGAGGCGGCTTGTTATCAGTATGGATTCCTTTATTCCTTCCATGCCATTTTGAATCTTTTGGTTCACCTTTTCAAAACTTATACGATCCTTGAAAGATACCCAGAAGCAAAGGAGATGCTGGAGTTTGCTCGCAGGCTGATCGATCAGCTTTTGGAAAATGAAACAACTCTGCCGCCTCTGCATTATCTGGAGGGTGGGGATCTTAATCTGTTGCTTGCCAAAGCCTGCTTGCGTCTTGGCGATCGGGAGGAGGCGCTTTCGCATCTGGAGCGCATGACCGAGTACGATCTGGGGCATGCCGCGGCGTTTCGGGGGGATGCCATTGCAAAATCCCCTCTGTTGTGTGACGTAAAATGGGGGACGTTCTTTTCTATCCCCTCGGACCGTCCGCAGCGACTGAGGGCAAAGCTGACGGATGCCGATCTTGAGCCGTTGCGGGATCACCCGCGTTTTCAGCGCTTGATGGACCGTGTCAATTAAACAATAAACCAACAAAAGAAGGAGTCTTGAAAATGAAAAAATATCTCGGCACCATAGGTGTCAACGCGTTAAAAATATGGGGCGCCTCCTGGATCGGATTTTTGGTTGAGGCTATTCCTTTGTTTATCATGCAATTTCAGCACGTGACCGAAAAGATACAGAATATTGTATCCGGTATTATCTGCGGTATCGCCGCCATGGTCGCTTTGTTCCTCTCTTTTAAATGGGAAGGGAGAAAGCGGGAATTCCATGCATATTCCATCCCGGAATTGATCCTGGTCTCTGCCGCTCCCGCGCTTCTTTGGGCGATTGTTGGGTGCGTTTTTGTAGGGAATAATTTTCTTGTTTTATCCTGCATAGTGCCTCTTTGCAGTGCCGTTACGGGAATTCAACAGATCGACTATACCTTCTTCACCCCGCTCCCCTTTGCGCTTTTGTTTGCTGTCTTCTACGCCGTTGCCATCTTTTTGGGATATTTGTACGGGCGTAAGCATCAGAAATGGTGAGATCAAACGTTCAGTTTTGCTTTCATGAGACAGTCGATGATATATTCAAGTTCTTTTAAAAAAAGCGACAGCTTTTTGCCAAAAGGTAAAAGCTGTCGCTGATTTTATTATTTTTTTACAAAAGCCATCATGCTATGACGCTTTGTCCGAAAATTCTTCTCAATCCTCAAGCTTTCTCTCGATCTCCTGTGCCTGGATCTCGGGATTCACGTTATACATGGGCTCGATTTTTTCGCCCTTCTTTTCTCTTCTCAGATAGTTCTTTGTGATCTTTACAACCAGGGGAGAGAGCACCAGAACACCGATCAGGTTGGGGATCATCATCAGACCGTTGAAGGTATCGGAGATGTCCCAAGCCAGGGAAGAGGTGAGAACCGCACCGAAGATCACGGTGCATACGTGAATGATACGGAAGACGAAGGTGGTCTTTGCGCCAAAGAGGTACTCCCAAGCCTTGGAGCCGTAGTGAGACCAGCCCAGAACGGTGGTGAAGGCGAAGAGGAACATGGCAATGGCAATAAACTTTTCACCAATGTTGCCCCAAGAGAATACCGAGTTGAAGGCACCGCCAACCAGAGTTGCGTCGGTGTAGCCTGCGGCAATTTCACCGGTTACGGCATTGAATACGCCGCCGTTGAGACCGCCTGCGGTGAGAATGACCAGCGCGGTCATGGTGCAAACCACCATGGTGTCGGCAAATACCTCAAAGATACCCCACATACCCTGCTTCACAGGCTCCTTAATGTTGGAGTTGGAGTGAACCATAACCGAGGAACCAAGACCTGCCTCGTTGGAGAACACGCCGCGCTTGAAGCCCTGGGTAACGACCTTGCTGATCACGGCACCAATGCCGCCACCAACAAATGCCTCGGGACTAAAGGCGTTTACAAAGATCGCCTTGAAGGCGGGAATGATGTTTGCATAGTTAATACCGATGATCGTAAGAGAGCCCAGCACGAACAGAACCACCATGAAGGGAACGATCTTTTCGGCAACGTTTGCGATTCTCTTCAGACCGCCAAGGGTGATCAGAGCGGTGAGAGCCATGATGATGGCACCCAGAATAATATTGTAGAGGGAAACACCGCTGAATACCTCAACAGAGGAGAGTGCGGTTACGTCAAACGCCTGCGCTACGTTGGTAACGATCTTGTTGACCTGACCCATGCTTCCGATACCGAAGGAAGCCAGCATTGCGAAGATACAGAAGAGAATGGCAAGGATTTTGCCCACGTGCTTCATGCCCTTCTTGCTGCCAAGACCGTCGGCAAGGTAGTACATGGCACCGCCGGACCACTCGCCGTTGGCATTTTTGCGGCGGAAGTAGATACCCAGTACGTTTTCCGCGTAGTTGGTCATCATACCAAAGAATGCGGCTATCCACATCCAGAACACGGCACCTGCGCCACCAATGCAGATCGCGGCGGCAACGCCCGCAATGTTACCGGTTCCTACCGTTGCGGCAAGTGCGGTACAAAGCGCCTGGAAGGGAGAGATGGAGCCCTTTTCCTTACTGTGCTTGATAACGTCCTTGTTGAAAAGGCTGCCCAAGGTGTGCTTAAACCACAAGCCAATGTGGGACACCTGAAAGAATTTGGTGAGAAGGGTAACGATGATACCGGTACCAACCAGCAGGAGCAAGCCGAATGCGCCCCAAACAACGCTGTTGATCTCGCCGTTTACGCTTTCCACCGTTTGTAAGATTTTGTCCATGATCCATGAACCTCCAAAAAAGATATTGTCAGCCGAATAAAACAAAAATCACCGCGATCCTTTGGATAGCGGTGAGAAAAGAAGACGGTATAAACATAGCATGAGCATGGTATGTAAAATTTGATCTGTCCTTTTGCCTGAGAGATTGCGGTTTGATCCTTGCCCCTTCGGCATTCGCGCGTAGCGAACTTCTCCAGATTGCTATCCGCCGACAGTCTTCGTCAAATTGACACCCGAGAGTATTACCCCTTTGGAAAGGCTTGCGCCTTATCTCCTGCCGGTTTCATTTAGCCTTATTCAGTTAACTCCAATATTATACTCTGTTTTTCGACAAAAGTCAATGTCTTTTTGTGACAAGAAAAACAAAACGGCACACCGCCTGTCTGTGCATAATGACAGGGCGGTGTGCTGTGATCGGCGATTACTCCGCCGAAATGATATAATCGTAAATGGGCTGACCGCCGCGGAGCATTGCGATCTCGGTCATGCTGCCTACCTTCTCTTTGAGAATGGCAACGGCTCTCTCGGCTCTCTCCTCATCAATGCTCTCACCGTAGAAGAGCGTCAGATAGGATTTGCCGGCAAACTCCTCACCAATGGCGGCAAGGCAGGTTTCTTCCTTGTCGGAGGAGCAGAGGATCTTTCCGTCCACCAGCGCCAGAGTCTGACCGCTGCTGATCTTGATGCCCTCAATGGAGGTATCGCGAACGGCGTAGGTGATCTGTGCAGTGCGAACGGCGGAGATCGCCTCGTTCATGGATGCGGTATTGGTAGCCTCGTCGGCATCGGGATTGAAGCCGATCATGGCGGAGATTCCCTGGGGAACGCTGCGGGTCTCCATAACAATGACCTTTTTATCCTTTACCATCTCAGCCGCCTGCTTGGCAACCAGATAGATGTTTTTGTTGTTGGGAAGCACGTATACGTATTTTGCGGGGGTGCGGTTGACACCGTCGATGATATCCTGGGTGCTGGGGTTCATGGTCTGACCGCCAAACACCACGGAGTCTACGCCAAGGTCAAGGAAGGTCTCGCGGATGCCGTCGCCCATGCAAACGCTGACAAAGCCGAACTCCTTTTCAATGGGAGCAATGGCAGGCTCTGCGATTGCGCCTTGCGCCTCCTGCTCATTCTCCATGAGTGCCGAATGCTGCAGACGCATATTTTCCACCTTCAGGGCTTCCAGCTCGCCGTATTCCAGCGCCTTTTCAATGACCTGTCCGGGATGATTGGTGTGTACGTGAAGCTTGATGATATCCTCGGCGTCGATGAACACTACGCTATCGCCAATGGCGCCCACAAAGTCGTGGAAATCCTCGGCGGTGCCTTCGCCAAGATACTTCTTTCTCTTGGCAATGATGCACTCGGTGCAGTAAGCAAAGACGATGGAGCCGGTGTCAAAATCCGAGAAGCTTGCCTGGGTTTTAACCGCCTCGGTGGCGTTTTCCGCCTCAATGGGGTTCTGATTCAAGGCGGCGAGCATTCCCGAGATCAGGAACAAAAATCCGTAGCCGCCCGCGTCCACCACGTTGGCTTCCTTGAGAACGGGGAGCAATTCGGGAGTTTTTTCCAGCGTCTCCTCGGCGGTCTTGAGAATATAGGTAAAGAGATGAACGGGATCGTCCTTGTAGGAATCCTTTTTGATCTTTTCCTCTGCCTTTTCGGTGCAAACGCGCATGACGGTGAGGATGGTTCCCTCGGTGGGCTGCATCACAGCCTTGTATGCCTCGTCGGTACCCTTGCGAAGGGCGCGCACCAGATCCTCGGCGGTTGCGACCTCAAGACCCTTGAGTGCCTTTGCCATACCGCGGAAGAAGAGCGAGAGAATGGCTCCCGAATTTCCGCGCGCGGAGCGAAGAACCATGCTGGCGATCTTTTCGGCGCAGTCCGAAACCGTGCCGTCATAGTTGTTCAAGGCGCGAACCGCACTCATGGTGAGGGTCATATTGATACCCGTATCTCCGTCGGGCACGGGAAATACGTTCATATTGTTGATGGTGACCTTATTGTTATCCAAGGCGTTTGCCGCCGAGATCACCATACCGCACAGTGTCTGTCCGTTGATTAACATGATGAATTACCTCTCGTTTCCAAGGAAGAATAATGCCAGCGTTCCGGGGCCGGAGTGAGATCCAATGACGGAACCGACGTAGTTGATCTGAATGTCTTGAATTCCCATTTCCGTCCTGATGCGATTTGCCAGATATTCAGCGTCGGCAATGCAATCGCCGTGGCTGATGAAAACGGTTTGATTCTGTTCGATGGGGAACATGGATTTTTTCATGTTTTCAAACATGGCGTCGATGGATGCCTTGCGACCTCTCGCCTTGGAGACGTTGATCAGCTTGCCCGCGTTGTCTACGTGGAGAACCGGCTTGATGCTGAGCAGAGAGCCCACCACGGCGGTGGCGGCACTGACTCTGCCGCCTCTCTTGAGGAAGAAGAGATCATCCACGGTAAACCAGTGGCAGAGGTTCATTTTGGTGTTTTCCACAAAGTCTCTGACCTCTTCAATGGATGCGCCCGCTTCCTTTTTCTTGGCGGCGTAGTAAACCAAAAGTCCCTGTCCCATGGAGGCGCAGAGGGTATCTACGGCGTAGAATTTGTTTTGGGGATATTTCTCCTGCAGCTCTCTCATGGCGATCACGCTGGAGCTGTATGTGCTGCTGAGTCCGGAGGAGAAGCCCAGATAAAGAATGTCAAGTCCTTCCCGTGCGGCCTCTTCAAAGCTTTGCAAAAAGCGATCGATGTTGATGGCGGCGGTGGAAGCGGATTTCTTGGCGCGCAGCTTAGCGTATATTTCCTGAATGTCGATCTGATCGTCCGCGACGGGCTCCTCGTTTTCCACGATTACGTCCAGAGGAATACAGCGAAGTCCCAGCGCACGGTACGCCTCTTGGGTAAGATCGGCACAGGAGTCGGTATAAATCACATAATTTTTCATAGCTGTGAAAGCTCCTTTTCGTTGACTTTTGGATTCCGCTTATGCATCTTTCGCAACGTCGGATTGAATCAATTCGGATATGGGCGTGATGATGTCCTCATCTACGCTGATGCCGTTTTGCTCCCACTCATCGGAGAGCGTCTTCAGATTGTTCTGGAGCTTTTCCAGAGTGCTGTAAAAGATGATCAGCTCTTCCTCGCTGATGCCTTGGTTGACACGGGATTGAACCTCCATGCCTTTTTTGGAGATGTTCTTTGCCAATTCCATGCCCTTGTCGGTCAGGGTGATCAGGGCATTGTAGTTCATGCGCTTGCCCTTGGAATTCTTTTGCATTTCAACGTAGCCGTTTTCCTGCAGATTTTCAATTTCGCGAGAGATCAGGGAGCGTGAGATCATGGCGCGTGACGCCAGCTCGGAAGCCGTCAGTCCCTCGGGATGGATATATAACTCGTAGAGCCAGAAGATATGAACGTTTTTGACACCGAGCTGAGGCGCAAAATCAAACTTGAGCTTGTTGATATATTTGCTGATGCTGTTGATGCGCAAAACGAACAAATAAAACCGTTCCTTTATCATAAGCGGTACTCTGCGGTCTCCTTTCGCCAATTCTTGACAGAATTCATGTTTACAGGTAAACATATTCCCATTTATTATATCAAAAAAATGTTAACTTGTCAACATTTTTTGGAAAATATCTTGATTTCTTTTCAAAATATCCTCTTTTCCCATTGCTTTTTGGGAAAAAAGATGTTAAAATCACTATGTAAGAATATCGTAACACGGTTGATTTCTTTATGCAGAACAAGGACTTTTATATTTTGACAGAATCGGAGGAGATTGAGATTTGGAAAACAGCATTGAAATTCGAGGCTTGAACAAGCGATTTGGTGAGATAGAAGCCGTAAAGGATCTGAGCTTTTGCGTGGAGGAGGGAAGTCTGTTTGCCTTTCTCGGTGTCAACGGCGCGGGAAAGTCCACCACCATCAATATTTTATGCGGTCAGCTCTCCAAGGACAGCGGAAGCGTTTGGATCGACGGCAAGGATCTTGACACGCACGTGGAGGAGATCAAGGGAACGGTTGGCGTTGTTTTTCAAGGCTCGGTTCTTGATGCCTCTCTCAGCGTATATGACAATTTGGAAAGCAGAGCCGCCCTTTACGGGATCGTGGGGAAGGATTTTCAAGAACGCCTTGCGAAAATTTGCGAGCTGCTGGAGCTGAAGACGCTTTTGAGGCGCCCCGTTGGGAAGCTTTCGGGGGGGCAACGCAGACGGATCGACATTGCACGCGCTCTGCTTCACAGTCCCAAGCTTCTGATTCTGGATGAGCCCACCACGGGATTGGATCCCCAAACGCGCAAGCTGCTCTGGAGCGTGATCCATCAGCTTCGTCAAAGGGAGCGGCTAACGGTCCTTCTCACCACCCACTACATGGAGGAGGCGGCGGATGCCGACTACGTGGTGATTCTGGACAATGGAAAAATTGTTGCCCAAGGGAGTCCGCTGCAGCTGAAAAATCAATACACGGGGGACTTTATCACTCTCTACGGCGTGGAGGAAGCACAGGTGAAGGCGCTGGGGCTCTCCTATCTTCCCGTGGCGGAGGGCTTTCGCATCTTGATTCCAAACACCAAAGCGGCAACCGAGCTGATTTTAAAGCATCCCGCGCTTTTTTGCGACTATGAGATCGTCAAGGGAAAGATGGACGACGTCTTTTTGGCGGCAACGGGAAAGAATTTGAAGGAGGAAGAGGAAAAATGAGCACCGTTCGGATTCTGTTCAAACGAAACGTCAAGCTTTTTTTCAAGGATAAGGGAATGTTTTTTACGGCGCTGATCACGCCCATGATCCTCTTGGTGCTGTACTCCACCTTTTTGGGAAACGTCTATCGGGATAGCTTCAAGGCATCGCTTCCCGAGGGGATGGAGATTTCGGAACAGATCATCGAGGGCGGCGTTGGCGGACAGCTGGTCTCCTCCATTCTTGCCGTTTCCTGCGTTACCGTGGCGTTTTGCTCCAATATGCTCATGGTGCAGGACAAGGCGACGGGAGCGCGGAAGGATCTGACGGTCTCCCCCGTAAAGCCCTCCCGATTGGCATTGAGCTATTATCTTGCAACTCTTGCCTCCACGCTGATCATATGCTGCGCCGCAGCCGTTGTTTGCTTGATCTATTTGGGAGTGGTGGGATGGTATCTTTCGGCGTTTGACGTTCTGATGATTTTTTGGGACATCCTTCTGATGGTGCTGTTTGGAACGGCACTGTCCTCGGTGATTGGATTTTTCCTTTCCTCGCAGGGACAGATCGCGGCGGTGGGAAGCATTGTCAGCTCGTGCTATGGCTTTGTGTGCGGCGCGTATATGCCGATCTCCCAATTTTCTCAAGGATTGCAACGCGCGCTTTCCTTTTTCCCCGGAATTTACGGAACCTCTCTTTTGCGCAATCACGCCATGGGCGGTGCCTTTGCGGCAATGGAAGAGGAGGGCGTTCCTGACGAGCTGATCGATGGCTTGCGGGACGTGATGGATTGCAATCTGTATTTCTTTGACAAACCCGTTTCTATGGGCACCATGTATGCCATTCTCATCACCACGGTGGCGGTTTTGATCGGTGCCTACATTGTTTTGAACAAGACGAAAAGAACCAATGGGTGAGTTTTTGTTGACAAGCATTTTTGAATGTGATATAATAACCTTGAAAATATAAAAACCATAACCGTGATTCCAAAAAGGAGGAGTGTTTTATGGGTCAACAGTACGGACATTATCTGGAAAACGGGGTGGATTTCCGCATCACCGAGCGAAACATCCCGAGAAACTGGTATAACTATCTTTGGAACGATCACTACGTCACCTTCACCTCTCAGACCTCCGCCGGCGGAAGCTTTTTGCAGGGCCCCGTGGGTCGCCGCATCAAGCTGGTAAAGGACAGAGGACTTTTCATCAAGGAGGGAGACATCCGGTGGGGCATCGGCGGTTTGCCGGTGAACGAGAAGCTGGACGCCTATCATTGCACCCACAAGCGAGGCACCACCGATATCTACACCGAGAAGAACGGCATTGCCACCACGGTGGGATTTTTGGTTCCGCGAGACCTTGCCTGCGAGCTTTGGAGCATTACGGTGACCAATACGTCAGAGAGGGCGAGAGAATTGACGGTGGTCTCCTTCTGCAACAGCGAGATGGACGGCAAGTATTCCCGACAGGGCTATAACACCACGGCGTCCCACTATGACGAAGCCCGTGACTGCCTCTATTTCTCCAAGCGCGCCAAGGGCTGGGACAAGGAAAGAGCCTACGGCTTTATGACGGTCTCAGAGCACAGCGACGGATACGCGGGGGCTTATAATGCCATCGTCGGTCCTTACGGCTCCTTCTCGCACCCCGTGATCCTCGAGACCGGTGCCAACTGCCTCGGTGGGTGCGGCGAGAAGCTGGCGTACGCCATGGAGAAGAAGCTGACCCTGGCTCCCGGGGGAACCAAACAGATCGTGTTCCTGCTTGGCATCGCTTGGTCCCTTGACGAAGCCGACGACATGAGACGCAAATACGCCACGGCGGAGTTCTACAACGCCGAGCGTGAGGCGGTGCTGGAGAAATTCCAAAGAGAGACCGACGGGGTCAGCATCAATACCCCTGATACTATGCTTAACAGCATGTTTGAATGGCTCAAGCATCAGTCCAATCTGGGCTCCGGATGGGCGAGAGTCCGTCACAACGGATTCCGAGACATGACCAGTGACACCGATTGCTTTGCCTGCGTCAATCCTGAGCTTGCTCTGGAGAGACTGAAGAGAATTCTTTCCTACCAGTATTCCGACGGCTACGCACCCAGAACCTTTATCGATGGAGAGATCCGTCCCAACAATTTCTCTGACAACACCGTATGGATCAACTTTACGGCGTCATCGGTTCTGAAAGAGCTGGGAAGAAAAGAGATCCTTGATATTGAGATCCCCTACAATGACGGCACCGTGGGAACCATGTACGAGCATCTCTACCGTTCGGTGGATTTCCTCTATCACTTCCGTGGACTCCATAACCTTGTAAAGATCTGGGGCGGTGACTGGAACGACTGCATGGATAAGGTGGGCATGGAGGGACGCGGTGTATCGGTCTGGCTTTCCATTGCTTGGTATCGTGCCAACCGCTTCTTTGCCGATATCGCCCGCATTTACGGAAAGAAAGAAGACGAAGCTCTTGCCAAGGAGAGAGGCGAGGAAATGCGTGCCATCATTGAGGAGTGGGGCTGGGACGGAGAGTATTATCTCGATGCCTATGATGACCACGGAAGCAAGATCGGTTCCCATGAGAACGAGGAGGGCAAGATCTTCCTGATCCCTCAGATCTGGGCAGTCTTCTCGGGCGTTTCTGCCATGGGCAGAGAACGGATCGCAATGGAGGCGGTAGATAAATATCTCACAGATCCTCTCGGAACTCTGGTTTCGGCACCTGCTTATACCAAATGGAATCCCAATATTGGTGCCATCACCGAAAAATATCCGGGTATTCACGAAAACGGCGGTGTTTATCTGCACACCATTGCTTGGAAGATCGCGGCGGAGGCTATGCTGAAGCGTGCTGATAAGGTGGAGGAGGGGATTAACACCATCCTGCCTTTCAGAAATAAGGTGGTGGATGGAAGAGCCGAGCCCTACATCATGTGCAATTCCTATTTCGGCAAGCAGACCGGCTATCGCTACGGCACCCCGGGACAGAGCTGGAGAACCGCCGCGGGGCAATGGTTCCAAAAGGCGATGGTGAACTACGTGTTCGGACTTTTGCCCGAGATGGAGGGATTGACCATCGATCCCTGTCTGCCTCCCTCCTGGAAGACGGCATCTATCGATAAAAAATTCCGCTGCTCCCATTATCACATTACCTATGAGAACGGCGGCACCACCCTGGACGCCATCTATGTCAACGGCGAGAGGATCGAGGGAACCCTGCTCCCTCTGATCGAGGGCGACGTTGAGGTCAGAGTGGTTACGAAATAATGGAATGATCAAAAAGCCCGTCGAGACATCGTCTCGGCGGGCTTTTATATATAAAAAATCAATAATTCTCAGCGTGGATCTCGAAGTAGCTCTGAGGATGTGCGCAGGTGGGGCAAACGTCGGGAGCATTGGTGCCAACGATGATGTGTCCGCAGTTGCGGCATTCCCAAACCTTAACCTCGCTCCTTTCAAACACAGCGGCGGTCTCTACGTTCTTGAGAAGTGCGCGGTAACGCTCCTCATGGTGACGCTCGATGGCGGCTACCAGACGGAACTTCTTTGCCAGATCCAAAAATCCTTCTTCCTCGGCGGTCTTGGCAAAGCCCTCGTACATATCGGTCCATTCGTAGTT
The DNA here is from genome assembly GCA_015064315.1 of Oscillospiraceae bacterium. GTDB lineage: Bacteria > Bacillota > Clostridia > Oscillospirales > CAG-272 > UMGS1865. Next base: position 16,337 of record SVSL01000004.1, on the reverse strand, counting down.
CTCGCCCTCTGCGGCGTGCGCAAGGTTCTCGGCGGTATCACCAATGCCGTTCAGCTCCTTGAACCACATCTTGGCGTGCTCCTTTTCATTATCGGCAGTCTTGAGGAAGAGTGCCGCGATCTGCTCGTAGCCTTCCTTCTTTGCCTTGGAAGCAAAATAAGTATACTTGTTGCGTGCCTGAGATTCACCCGCAAAAGCAGCCTCCAGATTCTTTTCGGTCTGGGTTCCGGCGTACTTGTTGGCGGGCCTGATCTCCTCCAAAAGGTCTCCCTTTACCTTGCAACGGGGGCAAACAGCCTCCTCGCCGTCTGCTACCTGAAAGATCTCTCCGCATACCTTACATTTATAGGTTTTCATAATGGTGTTCTCCTTTGTTTGGATAATTGGCATATGCCTATTATTATGATACAATATTCGAATCGTTTTGTCAATAGATTTTTTTCGTCAATCGGCAACTTTTTTCAGCCAATCGAGGAGGTCGTCAAAGCCGCCGTGGGGGTATTGTTCCACGTTGTCGTTCCCCTTGTTGATGATACAGTCGGTCAGAAGAAAGACCTGCATACCGATCTCCCTTGCGATCATGTCCTCGCCCACGTCGTTGCCCACCATGGCACATTCTGCGGGATCACAGCCGATCTTCTCCAGTATTTCTCGATAATAGGAAGGATTGGGCTTGCAATAGTGGGAATTTTCATAGGTGGTGAAGTATTCAAAATCAAGGGGGGAGAGCCCTGCCCACGCCATGCGCTTTTCGGTGGCAACGGAGGGGAAGATGGGATTGGTAGCAAGCACGCGGCGCAGTCCCTTTTCCTTGAGAAAATCAACGACCTCTCTTGCGCGGGGATCGTGACCGCAGACCCTTGCGACGTCATCGAAATTCTCTTGATAGTAGCATTCAAAAACGGGATAATCGCGCCTTGCCTTTTCCTCGCCGTAAAGACCGGCAAACTGCTTCCAGAAGGCGATCTCGTTGGTAACGCTGCCATCGTTTTTTACCATGGCGGCGGTGCCTTCCCAAATGGTCGAGATCAGCTTTTGGGGCTCGTAGCCCAAGGGGGCGAGCCTTTTGGAAATGCCTCCGAAATAGGCTTTTACAAAGATCTCCTGATCCATGGGAAGCAGAGTTCCGTCCAGATCAAAGAGGATGGTGGTGATCTTCATGCGTGTTCTCCTGTTTTGAGATTACGGAACCGCAACGGGCTCGTGCGCGGCTTGCGTTTCTTTTTCCAACGGTTTTTGTTCCATTGCCTCGCGGGCATTGGCGAGCATCAGCTTGATGCGGTTCTCTTGATTGACCTGCGTGGCACCGGGATCGTAGTCGATGGCAACGATGTTTACCGCGGGGATCTTTTCCTTGATGGGCTTCATCATGCCCTTGCCGCAAATGTGGTTGGGCAGACATCCGAAGGGCTGCGTGCAAACAATGTTGTTTACGCCGCTGTCGGCAAGCTCCAGCATTTCTGCCGTAAGAAGCCAGCCCTCGCCCATTTTGGTGCCGTGGTGGATACAGCCCTCCACCAGCGTTGCGGTGTGGGGGAAGGGAGTGGGCGGCGTGAAGTCGCTTTCCTCCTTGGTGATGTCAATGAGGTCACGCACCTTTTTGTTCAAGAACTTGTAGGCTAAGCCGTAGATTTTTGCCTGCAATTTGCGCACGCCGTAAAGACGGGCGTCCTCCATATTGTTATAAACGGTGTAGAGGATGAAATCCACGAGTCCGGGAATCACAGCCTCCGCGCCCTCGCGCACGAGGAAATCCTCCAGATTGTTGTTCCCGAGAGGCGAATATTTAACAAAGATCTCTCCCACGATGCCCACCTTGGGCTTGGGAACGCGGTTGACGGGAATTTGTTTGAAATCTCTTAAAATGAGGCGGTAGTTTTCCTTGATCTTGGGATAGGAAAGCACCTTGGTTTTTGCCATTTCGTTTGCCAGCTCCACCGTCCATTTGTCTGCCAGCGCCTGACTTTCCCCCTTGTTCAATTCATAGGGCTTGCATTGATTGACGAGAGACATGAGCAGATCTCCGTACAGCACGCCGTAGAGCATACGGTGAAGCTTGGGGACGTTCAGATTCCATCCGGGATGCTTTTCAATGCCCGCCACGCTGAAGGAGATGACGGGAACGTATCCGTAGCCTGCCTTTTGGAGTGCCTTTCTCAGCAGTGAGATGTAGTTGGACGCGCGACAGCCGCCTCCGGTCTGAAAGAGGATGAGGGCTACCTTGTGGGGGTCGTAGCGTCCACTTTCAATGGCATCAAGGAACTGACCGATGACAAGGAGGGCGGGGTAGCAGGTGTCGTTGTGAACGTATTTGAGTCCCTTTTCGGCAATGTGAGGTCCCTCGGAGCGCAAGAGCTCCATGTTGTAGCCGTAATTGCGCATGACCTGCAGGATCAATTCAAAGTGCATGGGGAGCATATTGGGGGTAAGGATGACGTAATCCTTTTTCATCTCTTTTGTAAACTGTACGTAGTTGTTTTCCATAAGAGCCTCCTTTCCTTACTGCTCCAGGGCACCCAAAAGACTGCGCAAGCGGATGCGCACGGCACCAAGATTGGTGATCTCGTCGATCTTGATCTGGGTGTAGAATTTGTTCTTTTCCTCAAGAATGGCGCGGATCTCGTCGGTGGTAATGGCGTCAAGACCGCATCCGAAGGAGACCAGCTGAACCAGCTCGGTGTCCTTGTGCTCGGTGGCGTAGCGCGCCGCGCGATAGAGACGGGCGTGGTAGGTCCATTGATTGAGAACGTGGACCGAGGGCTTTTCGGTCAGGTGACAGATGCTGTCCTCGCTGACCACCACAAAGCCCAAAGAGACCGCCAGCTTATCAATGCCGTGCCCGATTTCGGGATCGATATGGTAGGGTCTGCCCGCCAGGATCATGATGCGCTTGCCGTTCTTACGGGCGTAATCCACGGCAAACTCGCCCTCCTTGCGAATGGCGTTCATGTAGGTATCGTAGCTCTTCTTTCCCGCTTTGACCGCCGCGAGGATCTCTTTCCTCGTCAGATCGGGATACAGGGGCGACAGGACGGCAAGCAGCTCCTTGGCAAGCTCTTTGTCGTTGTTGACGTTGAGGTAGGGGTAAAGGAATTTCGTGTTCTGAAGTCCCTCCACGTTGCCCGCGAGGAGCTCGGAATAGTAGGCAACCACGGGGCAGTTGTAGTGATTGTCTGCCGCTTTTTCATCCACGTTATAGCTCAAGCAGGGGTAGAAGATACAATCCACGCCCTTTTCCAAAAGCTCCTCGATATGTCCGTGCATGATTTTTGCGGGGTAGCAGGCGGTATCCGAGGGGATGGAGAACTGTCCCTTCTGATAGGTTTTGTGGGTGGATTGCTCAGAGGCAATGACACGGAAGCCGAGACCAGTGAAAATGCCGTGCCACAGGGGATAGAGCTCGTACATGCCCAGCGCCATGGGAAGCCCGATGCTTCCTCTTGTGCCGTCGCCCGCCGAGAGATTTTTCAGATAGGCGCGCTTAAATGCGTGAAGATTGGGAACGCTCTCCAGGAGCGAGGTGTCATATCCAAGACCTCTTTCGCATTGATTGCCCGAGATGTATTTTTTCTTGCCTTCACCAAAGGTGTTTACGGTGAGACGGCAGTTGTTGGTGCAGCCGTGGCAGGTTGCCGCCTTGGCGCTGTGAACAAAGTCCGCCAGCTCCTCTTTCGACAGGAGCTTGGTTTCGTTCAGCTTTTTGGAATAGAGCGCCGCGCCGTAGGCACCCATCAGTCCCGCAATGGAGGGACGGATGACGTTCTTGCCCAGCTCGCGCTCAAAGGCGCGAAGCACGGCATCGTTGTAGAAGGTTCCGCCCTGTACCACCACGTGGGCTCCCAATTCGTCGGGAGAGGTGGCGCGAATAACCTTGTAGATGGCGTTCTTGACAACGCTCACCGAAAGTCCTGCCGAAATATCCTCCACCGTGGCACCGTCCTTTTGGGACTGCTTAACCGAGGAGTTCATAAAGACCGTGCAACGGCTTCCCAGATCCACGGGAGCCTTGGCAAAGAGTCCGCGCTTGGCAAAATCGGCAATGGTGTAGCCCATGGATTTGGCAAAGGTCTCCACAAAGGAGCCGCAGCCGGAGGAGCAGGCTTCGTTGAGCATGATGCTGTCAATGGCACCGTTGCGGATGCGGAAGCACTTGATGTCCTGTCCGCCAATATCGAGAATAAAATCCACGTCGGGACGGAAATGCTTTGCCGCCGTGTAGTGAGCGATGGTTTCCACCACCCCAAGGTCAACGCCAAAGGCCGCCTTGATCAGCTCCTCGCCATAGCCCGTTACCGCGCTGCCGCAAATGATTATGCGACCGTCGCAAAGGGCGTAGATCTTTTCCAGCTGTTCCTTTACCACCGCCACGGGATTTCCAAGATTGGAGGCGTAGAACTGATACAGAATCTCGTTTTCCTCGGAGATCAGCACCAGCTTGGTGGTGGTGCTTCCGCAGTCAATGCCCAGCCATGCCTTGCCCGCGTAATCCGCAGGATCCTTCACAGGCGTGGTGGCAAGGGCGTGACGGGAGGAGAAGGCTTCAAATTCCGCTTGGTTTTCAAAGAGGGGCTCCAGACGGTGTACCGTGGAGGTTGATTCCAGACTGTTTTGGATCTTTTCGCAAAGATGGGAAAAGACGATGGGGGTGCTGTTCTTTTCGGCGTAGAAGGATGCGCCCAGCGCCACGGCAAAGCGACCGTTTTCGGGGAAGATGGCGTTTTCATCGGAAAGCTTCAGGGTCTCCTTGAAGCGGAGCTGAAGCCCCTTGCAGTAGTAGAGCGGACCGCCGAGGAACAGAACCTTGCCGGTGATCTTTCTGCCGCGCGCCAAGCCCGCAATGGTCTGATTGACCACTGCCTGATAGATGCTGGCGGAAATATCCTCCTTGCGTGCGCCCTGGTTCAGCAGAGGCTGGATGTCGGTCTTGGCAAAGACACCGCAACGGGAGGCGATGGGATAGAGACGCTTGTGGGAAAGTGAAAGGGCATCCATTTCGTCCACCGTTACGTTGAGGAGGGTCGCCATCTGATCGATAAAGGCACCCGTACCGCCGGCACAGGAGCCGTTCATGCGCTCGTCGGTGCCGCCCTCAAAGAAGATGATCTTGGCATCCTCACCGCCCAGCTCAATGACGGTGGAGGTGTCGGGATCAATGCGCTTGACCGCTTCTCCCGTGGCAAAGACCTCTTGCACAAAGGTTAGGTCGGCGTTTTGCGCCAGTCCCAGACCCGCAGAGCCGGAGATCGCTACCAAAATCTCCTCATGGGGGGCAACGCTCGGAAGCCTTGAGAGCATTTCCAGCGTTTTTTGCCGCACCTGCGAAAAATGGCGCTCGTATTTTTCATAGAGTACACGCTCTCCGTCACGAAGCACCAGCTTCGCCGTGGTAGAGCCGATATCAATTCCAAGCGTTTTCATTCCTATCCACAACCTTTCCCAAAAAATCAGTGTAAAAAATAGGCCATTATTCTTCAATATAACATATATTTTTTAACTGAATGTGAACAGGTGAAAATCTTATAGGGAAAGGAAAAATATTTTTCTTTTTTGGAGGAGCTACTTTTTGATAAAAATTAATTTTTTTTGAAAAAGGGGTTGATTTTTTGAAAAGGATATGGTATAATACTCGTGTTATACGCCGGTATGATGGAATTGGCAGACGTGCTGGACTCAAAATCCAGTGGTAGCGATACCGTGTCGGTTCGACCCCGACTACCGGCACCAACAGAAAAGGACGCCTTTGGGCGTCCTTTTCTGTTGGTGCCGGTAGTCGGATTGGTCGAATCAAGTGCGCCGCAGGCGCCCTCGTATGGCGTAGCCATACGCTTGGCGAGGATCGATGCGCCGAGCGCACGATCCTCGTGAAAGTCCCGCAGGGACTTTTTACGACCCCGACTGAGAGCCCTGCGTGGCGCAGGGCTCGGTGAAATTTGCCCCGCGGGCAAGTGAAATATTTCTGCGAAATGTGAAATACGCCTGCGGCGTGTGAAATATTCGCTGGCGCGAATGTGAAAGAGTTCATTTCCCGGGAAGCACCCGCACGGGTGCTCTTTTTGTTGGTGCCGGTCTCTGATGCGGACATGGTGAACAATCGAAGCCTTCAAAAAGTAACTCTCATACAAAAAATAAATGACTCTTGCCCCTTGCATTTTTCGGTGTTTCGCGGTATGATAAAGGCAGACGAATCTACCGCTGAAGGGCAGGCGTCCTCTTGAAAAATCTTGAATCCGGCATTGTGGGGAGCGGTGGCAGGATTTCTCTGAATGCTCTTCCGAAAAAACAAACCCGAAGGAGAATTTTTATGGAAAAGATCGCAAAAATCGACATTCACGCTCACGTAACGGCATACCCCGACTTAGTTCCTCCTCACATCAAAACAGGATGCCCCTTTCTTGGTGAAGAGGAACAGCTGGCGGTTTACGACCGCTTGGACATTGAAAAGGGCGTCCTTCTTCCCATCGTTGCCCCCGAGGCGCAATGGGCGATTCTTCCCAACGAGCCCACTAAAATGATCGCGGATGCCCATCCCGATCGGTTCCTTTGGTTTTGCAACGTGGATCCCCGTATGGGAAACAATCGTGATTCCACGGATTTTTCCTATCTGTTGGAGCATTATAAGCGGCTGGGAGCCAAAGGAATGGGCGAATTGACCTCCAATCTCTATGCCGATGATCCCAAAATGGATCGCCTCTATTCCTGTCTGGAGGATCTGGAGATGCCCTTGACCATTCATATTGCTCCCGGCTTTGACGGCTACTACGGAATTGTGGATGAGCTTGGACTGCCGCGCCTGGAAAAAATGCTCAAGGCACATCCAAGGCTCAAATGGATCGGGCACTCCCAGTGCTTCTGGAGCGAGATCTCCTCGGATAACGATGAGGCGGTGCGCCACAGAATGCCCAAGGGGAAGGTGTCCCCCGGCAGACTGGTGGATTTTATGCGCACCTATGAAAATCTCTATTGCGATCTCTCGGCAAACAGCGGCAAGAACGCTATGATGCGCGATCCCGCGTTTGCGGCATCCTTCCTTGAGGAGTTTTCGGATCGCATTCTCTACGGCTGTGACGCTTGTGCAACGATCAATACCTTCATGTATGAATTTGACGAATTCCTGACTTCTCTGAGAGAGAGCGGTGCCATTCGCGAGAGCACCTATCGCAAGATCGTCCGCGAGAACGCTATTCGTCTTTTAAAGCTTGACGAGGCATAAGGAATTTTTAGAAAAAAGAGGAAAACGAATATGGAAAAATTAGCGATCCTCGGCGGCACGCCCGCCATTGAAAATCCTCCCCGTAAGGAGCTGTTCGGCTGGCCTATCATTACCGAGGAGGATGAAGCCGCGGCGCTGGAGGTGATTCGAAGCAACAATTTCTCGGGCACCGATATTACCGCGCAATTTGAAAAGGAATTTGCCGCGTGGCAGGGCAGAGAATACGCGCTTGCCTTTTGCAACGGCACGGCGTCGCTTTCTGCCGCAATGTTCGCCATCGGACTTTCCATGGGGGATGAGATCGTTTGCACCACCAAGACCTATTGGGCGAGCATTTCGCAGGCGGCAAATTTTGGCGCGTCGGCGGTCTTTTGCAACATCGACGAGCATTTGAGCATGGATCCCCACGATCTGGAGCGTTGTATCACGCCCAAAACCAAGGCGATCATGGTGGTGCATTACTGCGGATACCCCTGCGATATGGATCGCATTATCGAGATCGCGCGCCGTCACAAGCTGATCGTCATTGAGGACTGCTCCCACGCCCAGGGCGGTATGTATAAGGGGAAAAAGCTTGGCACCTTTGGCGATATTGCCGCCATGTCTCTGATGAGCAAAAAATCCTTTGCGGCGGGAGAGCTTGGCGTTTTGGTTACCGACAACCGTGTGTATTACGAAAGAGCCTTGGCGTTCGGGCATTATGAAAGAAACAATAGCCTCCACATTTTGGAATGCGAGGAGCTCAAGCCCTATTCCCATATTGCTCTTGGAGGAATCAAGGGACGCGCCAACCAGCTCTGCTCGGCAATGGCGCGCGTTCAATTGAAATATTACGACGAGCGGTGCGCCGAGATCCGCCGTGCCATGAACTGTTTTTGGGATCTGTTGGAGGGCGTTCCCGGAATCCGTCCCATCCGCGTGGATGAATCCACGGGCTCTAATATGGCGGGCTGGTATTCTCCTCAGGGGCTTTATCTGCCCGAGGAGCTTCACGGGCTTTCGGTCAATCGCTTTTGTGAGGCGGTACGCGCCGAGCTTGGCGGTGTCAAATGCTCTGCGGGGGCAAATTTCTGCCTGCATACCAACGCCTTTTTTCAAACCTTTGATCTTTTTGGAGTGGGAAAGCCCACCCGTATTGCCTTCTCGGAGCGTGACGTGAGGGAGGACGATAAGCTGCTTCGCCCCTCGGTGGAGCGCTATTGCTTCTCGGTGCCGTGGTTCAAGCATTATGACCGTGAGTGGATCGAGCGCTTTGCCGCCGCCTTCCGCAAGGTGATCGAGAATCACGAGCAGCTTTTGGAGGGCGACACCGACAAGGCGCAGGGCGGACTTTGGTACGGAACTGCCAACGATTAAACGAATACGGTTGACAAAAGAACAGATATCCTCTATAATAGAGGCAGATCAAACCGAAAAGAGGAACGACCGTGAACTATGACCGTGACGTAAAAAACGAAGACCTGCGCTTTGCCAACGACGCCTTTCCCGTAAAGGCTTGCTTTGACAAGCGTTGCCTGCGGACGCAATCCATGCGACATCCGCAGATCGAGATCAAATATTTTACCAAGGGGAGCTGTGTTATCCTTTGCGACGACCAAAGCCTTGCGGTAAAGGCGGGTGACGCCGTTGTGATCTCGCCCTTTCAAAAGCATTCTACTTACAGTACGGATCTTGATTGCCGATACCATTTGGTCAATTTTGATCTTCATTTTTTGCAAGGCGGACGTCTTTGCGACGTGGATCTGAATTGGTTGATCCCCTTGCAGGAGGGACGCCTGCTTTGCAATCGGGTGTTTCATGAGGGAGACGCCGTGAACACCGAGATCGCGGGGCTGTTTGATGCGCTTGCGCGTTCGGGCAAGGCCCACGAGCTTTCCGTAAAGGCGGCGATCTATCGACTTTTGGCGACCTTGATCGAGAGTCATTCCTTTGAAACCGAGGCGCATGGTGGCAGAAGAACCCCCAAGCAATACGACGATGCCCTGCGCCCTGCCTTTTTGTATATCGAGGAGCATTACGGGGAATCGATCACGCTGGAGGCTCTGGCACGGGAGTGCAATTTCAATATGAAATATTTTTGCAGGATCTTCAAGCAGTACACCTCTCAGACCGCCATGGAATATGTAAATCAGTTCCGACTCCATAAGGCAGAAGTGGATCTGTTGTCATCAAAGAATTCACTTTCCGAAATCGCGGAGCAAAACGGTTTTTTTGATTTATCCCATTTTTCAAGGTATTACAAGAAGATGAGGGGATATTCGCCCTCTCAGATCCGCAAGCAGGATGTCGACGAGCCTCTTTTGGAAAATGATTGAAATGTTTCTTGATTTTCATCGTTCCGTATGTTATAATACACCTGTATTTCATTTGCTTTTGAGGTGAATATTATGAGATTTGAAGAATGCGTGTTCAGAACCATCAAATATTTGGTCCGATATCCCGACGGCTATGAAAAGGGCATGAAATGTCCCGTGCTGATCTGCATCCACGGTGCCGGTGGCAGAGGGGGAAGCTACGAGGATTTCAAGGTGCATCCCGAATTCAGCCATTCCGCGAAGATGGAAGGCTTTCCCTTTGTTACGGTGGCTCCCATCTGTCCCAAGGCAGACGGCACCTGGTTCGATTATTTTGAGACCCTGAAGGATCTGGTTCGCCATATTGTGGCAGAGGATTATGCCGATCCCGCGCGGATCTATGCCATGGGTGCCAGCATGGGCGGATATACCACCTGGGAGCTTGCCATGAGCATGCCCGAGTATTTTGCCGCCATTGTTCCCATTTGCGGCGGCGGTATGTATTGGAATGCCGGCAGACTCAAAAACGTACCCGTATGGGCGTTTCACGGAAGACTCGACACCTCCGTGCTTGTGGAGGAATCCGAAAAGATGGTCAACGCCGTGAACAAGAGGGGCGGTAATGCCAAGCTCACGGTCTACCCCGAAAACAAGCACGACGCATGGAATGATACCTATTCCAATCCCGCGGTTTACGAATGGCTTCTCAGCCATACCAATCAGAACGCGGCAGAGCTTGTCAACGAATACGGCAATAATATCAAGGAGTTTGGCTGATGGCAAACGAGAGTGCCGAAAAGCGCTATACCCTATGCGTTCCCAATATTGGCGGCTTTGAGATGCGCTATTATTTTCAAAACTCCGAGACCGAGGAGGAGAAGCGGAGCTTTCCTCCCCACGTTCACGACCGATTGGAATTTTACGTGCTGGTGGAGGGGAACGCCTCCTTTGCGGTGGAAAACCGACTTTATCCGCTGCAAGCAGGGGATGTGGTCGTCAGCAAGCCCAACGAGGTGCACCACTGTATTCTCAATACCCATTCGGTGCACAGACATCTTTGCTTTTGGTTTGACGCCGCGTCGGATTTCCTCTTCTCGGATTTTTTGGCTCACGGTATGGGAGAGGGGAATCTGATCTCCCCCTGCGCCGAGGATCGGGAAAGACTGCTTGCGATCTATCATGCGATCTGCTTGGCAGGCGAGGAGGGCAGAGCGCACCGTCAGCTCTATTTGGCGCTTGAGATGCTGGATATTCTGCGAGGTAATCGGGAAAGACACTCCGAGATGCTTCCCGTGCCTGCGCTTTTGCGGCGCATTTTGGATGATATCAATGGGAATTTTGCATCGATCCATGACTTGAATTATTTTACCGAACGGTATTACGTCAGTCCCAGTACGCTGAACCGTATGTTCAGGACGCATCTCAAAACCTCTCCAAGACTCTATCTTGAGACAAAGAAGCTGGCGTATTCTCGCATTCTGCTCAAGGAGGGCAAAAGCGTTCTGGAGGCATCGGTCTGCTCCGGATTTTCCAACTGCTCCAACTACATCAGACTTTTCAAAAAGCGATTTCATATGACCCCTGCCGAATATAAGAACGGCACGGAGGTAAACGATACGGACGTCAGGATCCTGTGATCCCGACGTCCGCTTCTTTTTTTGAGATGTTTTCATCATCTTTGGACTGCTTTTCGGTATTTTTTGACCTTTTTTTGAAATTGTTTGAAAAAAGTGTTGAAAAATGTCGTGGAGTGTGTTAAAATGAAAAAAAAGAATGTATAACGGAGGATTTTAAAGATGTTTAAAAAAGGAATTTTTGCGCATATTCTGATTTCGGAGCAGATCAAGGACGTAGAGGAATGCTTGATTCAGTTTGAAAGCTTTATCCGTGCGGCTACCGTTGAGGAGCCCTCTCCCGAGACCTTGCGCGTATTGGCTGCAGGCGTTGCAAAGTGCGAGAATGCGGCAGACGACTCGCTGCGTAACATGATCGATTCGCTCAGCGGTCAGTATCTTCCCGCAACCCGTCAGGACATTATTGCCCTTGCCAGCAGCTGTGACCGTATTGCCAACAAATGCGAGCACGCTTCCAGAACCATTGTGATCCGCAAGGGGCGCATTCCCAAGGAATTTGCCAACGATCTGATCGAGGTCATATCTCTGACCAAGCAGGAATTTGCTCTTCTTGCCCAGAGCATTACCATGACCTTTACCCGGCTGAATGCCTTTATCAAGGATCATCACCTGCTGGATGAGATCCGTCTGCTGGAATCCCGTGTGGACGTGATCGAGGAAAAGCTCTATGAGGCGATCTATACAATGGATATGGAGCCTGCGCTTCAGGATCGCTTGGCAAAGATGATCGAGCTGATCTGTGATCCCTCCGATATCATTGAAAATATCGCGGATCAGATCCAGATCATGCTGATCACCAGAAAGGCATAAGACCGATGATATATTTGTTGTTATTATCGGGACTTTTCATGGGATGGTCGCTGGGAACCAACGATGCGGCAAACGCCTTTGGTACGGCGGTTTCCACCCGTGTGATCAGGTACCGCACTGCAGTCATTATCATTGCGATATTGGTAATCGTGGGCGCGTTTTTGCAGGGCGAGGGCAACATTGGCAAGCTTTCCGAGCTGGCGCAGAGCAACAAGGTGATTGCCACGGGCGAGGACGTCAGCCGTGCAATCGAGCAGGATGCCGTAGAGTCTCTGCGTTGGAAATCCGCCATCAAGGCTGCCATCATTTTCGGGTGCGCGGGTCTTACGGTATTTGTAATGAGCTATCTCAAGTTCCCCGTATCTGCCAACCAGTCTATTACGGGTGCGATCATTGGCTGGGGTCTGTTCCACGCCAACTATTCCGATCCCGCGGTGCTGGGCGTGAACCTGCCTCAGATCGGCAAATTTGCCAGCACCTGGCTGATCAATCCGCTGGGCGCGGGACTGATCTCCTTTGTTCTCGTTTTTTTTGTCAAGAAATTTTTAGAGGAACGCCTGACCACCATGCGCAGCTACGATATGCTGGTAAAGATCGGCTATCTGGTTGCAGGCTCGATTGCGGCGTACAGCATTGGCGTTAACAGTTCGGCAAGCGTAACGGCTCTTTATTTTGATGCCGCTTATGCCGATACCGATGTTGCTACCAACATTCTGACCGATGCGCGCCTGACCGCGGTGATCGGCGGTGTGGCAATCGCCATTGGCGTGCTGACCTTTTCCAAGCGCGTAATGATGACGGTGGGCGGAAGCATTGCGAACATCAGTCAGATCGACGGCTTCCTTGTGATCATTGCCATGGCGGTTACCATTTTGCTCATGGAAAAAATGATGGGCATTCCCGTATCCACCTCCCAGGCGGTCGTGGGCGCGGTAATCGGTGCCGGCTTGGTGAGCGGTGTCAAGAACGTAAACTTCGGCGTGTTCAAGCGCATTGCCATTGCGTGGGTCAGCTCGCCCACGGTAGCAGGCTTGCTCACTTATCTGGTTGCTTTGGCAACGCAAAATTATTTGGCGTAAATTACATAGAAATAGAAAAAGCAGAGAAGCGAAACAACGTCGCTTCTCTGTTTTTTCTGTAATCGGGTTATTTTTTTCTCATGACCGTGTTGATATAGATCAGGATTCCCAGCGTAATCAACAGCGTAATTGCCGAGAGCACCTGTTGGGCGTAGACCTGCATACCCAAAAATCGGTTTCCGTTCTCTTGAATGGAATCCACCAAGGGGCTGACCGCAAGCGATGCGGCAAAGCCCGCAAGCCCGGACACCGTACTCTTGAGTGCCAAGGCTCCCATGCGGTGCTCGTGATCCACCGATTCGTACACCAGATTGATCTCACCGCTGGTGATTCCCGCGCTGCCGAGGGCATAGAGGAGATAGTGGATGGAAAACAGCAGCTTTCCGTTCTCGGGTACGGTAAACATATTCACGGCAAACGCAGCCGCCATAAATAAATAGCATATGCTCAGCATATTCACAAAGGAGGTCCTGTCGGCGTAGCGTCCCAGAGGCTTGGAGATCAGAGCGCGGCTCACCGAATAAAGCACCGTGAGCAGGGAAATGAAGACCATATGAAAGCCCAGCTCCTTGATCTGATAGGTTCCAAGAAAGGGCGTGGTGACGTGACTTGCCACGTTCCAAAGGGTGATGAGGAGAATGGAACGCATCAGGCGTTTATTGCCAAGCAGCTCTCCAATCGCCGAGCTCGCCTTGATCTTCTTTGCGGGGGGCGTCTTTTTTTCTTTGGAAAGCAGGAGCGTTGCCGTATGGAGCATCATCAGCACAAAAATGCCGATGCCGCAGAAGAGAAAGGAGCCGTAAATATCGCCCTTGGCCTCCATGCGGTCGATGATGGCGCTGACCGAGAAGGTAAAGACCATAGCACCCATGAGGGAGACGATCTCCTTGGTGGCAGTAAAGGAGCCGCGCTTCCTGTCGTCCACAAGATCCATAAACCACTTGGTCTTGGGGGAGTTGACGATATTGTTGAGGATATGTCCCATGAGCAAAAGGACCATGAAGAGGGCGATCTTAACGCTTTGCGGGATCTTGAAAAAGGGAACGAAGTAGACCAGCGCAAAGGAGAGCTGATTGATGACGTGCAACAGGCTCACCCAACGCTTAACGGGGGTCTTATCCGCCAAAAAGATGGCGATGCACTGAAAGCCAAGACCCAAGGAGACAAAGGAGGTCAGAATGCCCGTGACGCTGTCGGAAAGACCGATTGCGGTAGCCACCTTGGCAATGTAAGCGCCAATGACCAAAAGAGAAATGAAATATTCAAACGCCGCTTCCAAAATATACATCAGTCGGCTGAAGCGATAGGGATCCTTGATTGTTTTTTGCATATGGAAAGCTCCTTTTTAAAATCGCTTTATCATACCATAAAAGGAGGATTCTTTGTATTCACTTTTTGCCAAAAAGTATTCATTTTTTGTCATTTTGATGAAAAGGAAAGAATTTTAACGGGCTTGACATTTTTGCAAGGGCGTGATATACTAAACAAAGAATTCAAGGGCTTATGAAAAGGAGACTTTCAATGAACGGCATCAACACCTGGAGCTTTTCTCCCTACCGTCCCTTTTTGAAGGACGTGGGCGATCTTTCTGTCTGTCGCGTAGCGCCCACCAAGAGCACCGTGGCTTTTTCATGGCTTCCGCTTGAGGAGGCGGTGGAATATACCGTTCTTTACCGCAAGCGTGGGGAAGAAGCCTTTTTGACGTGGGGAAGCACCTCTCAAACCGATTGCGAGATCACGGGGCTTGCGTGCGACACCGATTACGAATTTTACGTGACGTGTGGCGAGAAGAGAAGCCGTGTTCGCCTTGCGCGATGCGGAGAGGGGATTGGAAGCACCGTCAATTATCTGCATCCCGAGGATGAAGCCTATGCCTTTTCGGGGCGTTACCTCTGCTCGCCCTCGCTTTTGAAGCATCCCGACGGCTATCTTTTGGCATCCATGGACGTTTACGCCGCCAACCATCCCCAAAACCTGACCTTTATTTTCCGTTCCGACGATGGGGGTAAGCGCTGGTATTATCTGAGCGAGCTGATGCCCTGCTTTTGGGGCAAGCTGTTTTTGCATCGCGGCGAGGTTTATATGCTTGCCTGCTCCACCGAGTACGGCGATCTTCTCATCTCCAAGTCCACCGATGGCGGCAGAAGCTTCTTGCCGCCCGTCACTCTGCTTCGGGGGTCGAACGGTAAAAACGGCGGGGAGGGCGTGCATAAGAATCCTCAGAATATCGTGATCAAAAACGGGCGTCTCTACAACACCTTGGAGTGGGGCTCTTGGGCAAACAAGGAGTATTGCCACGCCGCCATGGTCATGTCCTTCGACCTTGAGGACGATCCCTTGAACCCCGCAAGCTGGAGCTTTTCGGAGCCGCGGCGCTTCGATCACTTTTCGGAAGAATTGAAAGAGCTTCCCTTGCGCACCATGACCATTGAGGGGACGCTTGTGATCGATCCCGAGGGCAAGCTTCTCGATATCATGCGCTTTGGCAAGTATGGGCAGGCGATTGTGTATGAGGTGGATGAAAAGAACCCCCACGCGCCGCTTTCCTATGAGCGCCTGATGGATTTTCCCGCCAACCTTTCCAAGTTTATGATCAAATACGATGAAGCGACGGGAAGATATTTTTCGATCGCCACCCGTTTGTACGATCCCGAAAAGCCTAAGGCGCGCAATCTGCTCAGCCTGATGGTATCCAAGGATCTTGTCACGTGGGAGGTTGCTTACGATCTTTACGATTTCCGTGACCGCGACCATAAGCTGGTGGGACTTCAGTACGTGGATTTTGAATTTGACGGTGAGGATCTTATCTACCTCTGCCGCACCGCCCTCAACGGCGCCAATACGTATCATAACTCCAATTACGTGACCTTTCACAGGATTGAGAAATTCAGAAGCAAGCTTGAAAAATAACCGCATATATCCAAACGAACACCGCCGCCTTGAAACGCGTTCAAGGCGGCGGTTATTCGATTGCTTCAGAACGGCGGGGTGCGGTCATTTTTACCTCATCAACACACCGAAGCGCGGCGAGTATCTTTTTTTTCGTAGGGGCTGGCGCCCTCGACAGCCCTTTTTATAGGATTTTGTTTTTTAATGGCGGGCGACCAATGGTCGCCCCTACGGGTTTGTGCGCAATTTACAATTCCATGTGTCACCCTGAGCGGAGCAAAGATGTTTGCAATTTCCTGTAGGGGGCGACGTCCTCGACGCCCCTAAAACGAAGGGATTTTTGATTTGCATCCGGCTATGATTGGTAGCCGTATAAAAAGCAAAATTTGTTGCTTTCCGGACCGTCGAAAGGCTATCGCCG
>SVSL01000073.1 GCA_015064315.1 Oscillospiraceae bacterium | reverse complement strand
TCACGTCGGGTTGCATGAAGAAGCCCTCCAGCACCACAAGACCGCGCAAAAGTGCAATAAGCGCCTGCAAGCCGTCATCCCCACGCACACTGCTCGGAAGCAGCTTGAGATCCAACGCCGCTCCGGTTGCCAGCTTGGTAAAATCAGCCTTACAGTAGGAGCTGACAATGGCGGTTGCGCCCTCCTTGTCGGTTCCGGGAGTGGGGGAGCTGTTTCCCGCCAGAATTTCGCCGGCACGTCTACCGTGAGGCGCCGCCAAACGCTTGGGACTCCATTCGATCTGACGTCCAAAGGTGCTCACACCTGCCGGGAAATGATAGGCACAGGTGCCGTCCAGCTCCTTGCAAAGATCGGCAAAGTCAGACAACAGGCGTGCGCAGATACCGTCCACCTCGTCATTGTCGTTGCCGTAATAGGAATAATGGGTAAGAACGTACTGACGGAGCGCCTCTTCACCCTCCCAGTTGTTCTTGAGGATTTCCAAAAACGCATTCAAGGAAAGCTTCTTCTCGTCGAATACCAGCTTTTTGATGGCGTAGAGCGCGTTGACCGTGTCGGCAAGACCGCCGATGTGGGGCGAGATAATATTATAATTGGGACCGCCCTCAAAGTAGGATCGCCCCTTGGCAATACAGCCTCTCTCAAAGAGAGACACCGCGGTACAGGGGGGCTGCTCCTTCCAGATCCATTCCCCGTTTGCGCCACGCTGATTGCATTTCTCACGGCGGGGACGGGTAACCTCTTCAATGGTGGGACGAAGCGCGTTGATGTAATCTTGATAAAGCTCCTCAAAATCGACAAACGTCACCTCCTCGGCATAGCCCTTCAGCGTCTTCTGCTGCAAAGCAGCCAAGGAATCGAAGGGGATGTAGGCAAAGAAGGTCTCTCCGGGAACCTGAACCTCCCAGCATCCGTCGTTGGCAAAGCGACGTGCCGCCTCAAGGGGATAGCCATCCTTTAACAATGCCTCAATCACGGTTTCCTCGTTGTAAACTGCCAGAATACCGCCGCCAAAGCGCATGACCTCGGCAACGCGGGCGAGGAATTTTTCATCGGTGTTCTTATTCAAACGAACCGAGGTGGGAAAATCACTGATCCCAAGCTCCTCCAGAACGTCCAATACAAGATAGGATACCTCGTTTGTTACGTCATTTCCGTCGGAATCGATGCCCGAAAGCAGAATGTTCTGATAGTGCTGCGCATCTCCCGTGTGGTTATAGCCCTCTCCGTAGACCCACTCGCATCCCTTGATAAAGAGATGGGCAAGGATCTCACGGGCTTCCTCCATTGTGATGCTTCCCTCTGCCAGATCCTTTTTGAGATAATCTCCAAGGAGCCAGTCGATGCGACCGATGCCGGGCCAGTTGCCGCAAAGGCGCAAAAATGCAAAGGTGAACCAAATGCTTTGCACCGCCTCGTAAAAGTTGGTGGCGGGATTTTTAGGCACCACCTGCAAATTCTTATAATTATCCGCGTATTCGGGGCGCTCCGCAAGAGCCTCCAGATAGCGGGCGTGCCAAAGATCCATGCAATCCAGGCAATGGATACAGCTTCTCAGGAACGGCTCTCTATCGGTTCCCGCATAGCGCGCAAGAGATTCCTCTGCATCCTTACGAATCCCCTTGGTGCCGCGCTTGAGCACTGTCTCAAAGTCTACGGTCAGATGGCTGACGCTATTGATCACCGTTTTTCCTCCGTAGGTGGTGGGAACGCGATGATGAATGCCGTTGCCCAGGGTTGCCGCGCCGCTCAGACGCTCATCCTCGCAGATGCGCAAGGGTGCCTCCTTGACGATGCGCTCGATAGAAAGATCGTATTTTTCCAGCTTGGTAAGAGAAGAAAAGGTTGCTTCGTCAATATCGTCCAAAGCAATCGCCATGGTCTTTCGGGTATCCAAGCCGTATTTGTGATTCAAGGATTCATACGCAAATTTTCGCGTGCTATCGCACAAACGAATGGGTCTTGTCAGTCCTTTGGGTGTATAAAATTCCATCAAAAATCACCTCCGTTTATATCATATCTCTTTTTACAGAAAAAAACAATCCACAAAATTACAAAGAATATGTATAATTCTATTAAAATTACATTTTTAAACAAAAAAGCCGCGAGGAATTGGTTCTGCCCTTATCGAAGAAATCACCTGACGCGGTGGGCGAACTGTGTTTGTCCTCGGGAGCCCTCGGGTCTTCCCTGCAAGCAAAATCTGCGCCGCGGTAAGCAAATAATGAACCCCTACAGATTTTCATAGTCTGTAGGGGTCTCTGTTGGACAAACCGGATTTTTACAAAAAATACTCTGTGTGTAGTGGTAATATTCTTTTACTTCATAAGCTCATTGAATGGCTTTATTAATTTGGAATTATAATAACTGTATTCAATTTTTCCGTAAGTTCCTGTTTTGAGCCATCGACTTTCTCCGCTTACAGTAGCATACAACCATACTGCCAAGTTGTATTTATCTGTTTTGGCAGCTTCTTTGGCTTGTTCCTCTGTAAAGCAAATTATGAAGTAGATGTAATCGCTGTCGGGATCTTCGGTTAAACTCGCTTTTATGTAGCAAAGCTGTGAGCTTTCCGATTCATCCTTATGCTCTCCGTGTGTTACATAGTAGCCTGCATCTTCGTATGCCGATATAATGTCCTCGCAGGATATTTCTTTAGTCTCTGATTTACTGCAAGCCACAGCCGAGAAGCAGAGCGAGAGTAGCAGAGAGATTAATATGATCTTTTTCATAATGAAAGTTCAATAATTATAGTAGAGATACTGTTGCCTTGCAGCTCCAGATACCAAAGCGCACCGCCCAGCTCCAGCTGCGTCTGCGCGCCTGCGGAATTGGGATTAACGATCACGGCAATCAGCTTGCCGTCGTGATTGTCAATGCAAAAGCCGCGGATCTCTTCCTCATGCTTGGGGTACTTCCCTACCTCATATCCAAAGAAGTCTCCCTCGTCAATGGGAAAGATCTCGGACGCGGGCGTCATATAGGGAACGAAATGCGAAAACGCCTTGTACTGTCCGCTAAAGGAAAGCTCACCCGATTGACTGTTTCGTGTCACGAGACCGCCGCAGATCCCCAGAAAAGGACCTACGTTGGGACCGCCAAGCTCATCCAGCATCAGATTCCAGCCCGTAAAGGAACGATAGCCCAAACGAAGCGCAGTGGAAACGATGCTTCCCCACTTGCACCAGTCGGTGCCGTAGTTGTCGGTCAGGCGCGGGCCGCCCTCGGTGAAATGGATCGGCATCTGGGGATATTCACGGGAAATCCGCAGAGATTCCTCCATGGCTCCGTGATAATAATGGAAGGCAACGCCGTCGCAGGCTTCCTTGAGTCCTTTACAGTTCTCAAGCGACCACAGCACGCGATCCACGTCCTTGAAATCGTGATCGTACATCCAAATTTCAATATTGAGCGCATTTTGAGCAAATTTCTCTTTCAGAACCCCAATAAATCTTGCCTCGGTCTCGGGATGCCAAATGCAGGCAGGCATTCTCCCCGCCTGCTGGGTGTTGGCTTCATTTTGCGGCGTAATGGCGGAAATTTTGATGCCGTGTTCGGCGTACGCCTGCACAAACTTGACGATATAATCAGCATAGCACTCCACAAATTCCTCCCTCATAAAGCCGCCGCACATACTGCCGCCGGTCTTCATCCAGTAAGGAGGGCTCCACGGAGAAGCAAACAGATAAAGGTCGGGATTGATGGCAAGAATCTCTTTGATCATGGGAATCACGTATTTTTCATCCCGCGCAACGGAAAAATGCTTCAGCTCACGGTCGTCCGCCACGTCATCATAGGAGTAGATCTCGGGGGAATAGTCGCCGGAGCCGATGCAAAGTCTGCCCACGCGCAAGCCAAGCTCGCTTCCGTAGACCTTCTCCAACAGTGCGCGGCGCTCTTCCTTTTCCATCAGATTCAGCTCGTAGCAAGAGGATGGTGTGATCGCTACACCAAAGCCGAGAAATTTCTTGGTGGACATTCTGCGGCGTTGCAATTTCTTTGCCGCAGGCACGGCAAGGCTTGGAAAGATCTCTCGGCGCGCCCGATCATACTCTCCGCAGGTGAAAATATGGGTTCCCTTCACGATAGCAATCTCCTTTGAGCAAGATTTTATTCTTTGTAAATCCCCTTTGCCTTGAGCATATCGTGCTTGATATCCCAAAGCTTTTGAGAGAGGTCAACGTAATAGTTATGAGGATTGCTGAAGCGGCGTACTTCATCCCACATTCCCGCAATCTCCTCCTCGCAATGACGGCGGATCTCGGTAATCGTGGGCAGATCGTAAACCAGCTCACCGTTTTTGAAGATGGGAACCAAAAGCTCCTCCGCCTTAAAGTTCTCCAGGGTCTTGCGCTTCCAGGTGTGGTGAGGATCAAAGATCTCCAAGGGCTTGGTATCATCGATTGTTTCATCCCAAACGCAAAGCAGATCGGCTTCAGCCTTGCCCGTGTCTCTGCCGCGCAGGCGGTAGATCTTTTTGAAATGCGGTGTGGTGATCTTGCCAACGTTTTCGCTGATCTTGATCTTGGGAATGATCTTTCCGTTTTCATTTTCCACGGCGCAAAGCTTATAAACGCCGCCAAACACGGGATCGCTCTTGGAGGTAATGAGGCGTTCGCCAACGCCAAAGGCATCCACGCAAGCACCCTGACGGATCAGCTCTCGAATGAGGTATTCGTCAAGTGCGTTGGAGATCACGATGCGGCACTCGGTCCAGCCGGCGTCATCCAGCATCTTTCTCACCTTTTTGGTCAGATAGGTAATGTCACCCGAATCGATGC
The DNA here is from genome assembly GCA_015064315.1 of Oscillospiraceae bacterium. Lineage (GTDB taxonomy): Bacteria > Bacillota > Clostridia > Oscillospirales > CAG-272 > UMGS1865. The sequence goes on along the minus strand of SVSL01000073.1, from coordinate 6,532 downwards.
GGATACCGCACTTGGTGATTCCCAAAGGCTTCAAGATGGCATTGAACGCCTTAATGGCATTGGGAATGCCCGACTCCAGTACGTTGTAGGTATCCACCAAAAGCGTGGCGTTGTTGGGGTAGGTCTTGCAATAGGTCTCAAAAGCCTCGTACTCGGTGTCAAACATCTGCACCCAGGAGTGCGCCATGGTTCCTACTGCGGGAACGCCGTAGACCTCGTCGGCAATGGCGCAAGCCGTGCTTCCCACACCGCCGATATAAGCGGCACGCGCGCCGAGGATGGCTGCATCGGCACCGTGGGCGCGACGGGAGCCGAACTCACTGATAGCTCTTCCCTTTGCGGCACGGGTCAGACGCGCCGCCTTGGTGGCGATCATGGATTGATGATTCATCATCATGAGCACGTAGGTCTCAATAAACTGCGCCTCAATGGTCTTGCCGCGCACGATCATCAAAGGCTCGCCGGGAAATACCACGGTTCCTTCGGGAATCGCCCAGATGTCGCCCGTAAAGCGGAAATCCTTTAAAAACTCCAAAAACTTTTCGGAGAAGCAGCCCTTGGAGCGCAGATAGGCAATATCATCCTCATCAAAGTGAAGTGCCTTGACGTACTCCACCACCTGCTGAAGACCTGCGGCAATAGCAAAGCCGCCGTTATCGGGATTGTTGCGGTAGAAAACGTCAAAGTAGACGATCTTGTCCTGCATTCCGTTTTCAAAATAGCCGTTGCTCATGGTCAGCTCGTAAAAGTCAAAGAGCATTGTTAAGTTTCTGGAAATATCCTTCATGATTGAGTCCTTTCTCGGAGACAAACGCCCCGATCTTCCTTTTATTGGTCTTAGTATAACACATTTTTACCAAAATTGCAAGATTTCGGACTTATTTATTAAAAAGATTGTTCATTTGGACAAAAGATGTTATCCCAAAAGCCTACAAAAGTGTGATTTTACCGTGTAAAAGTTGTCAGTTTTCGGTAAAAACCAAAGATTATTGACAATAGCGGAAAAATATTTTATAATTATTTTAGAAAACCCAACCTTTTTCTCTTTTTTTCTGTCTTATAGGTGTAGCTACAAAAACGCAGAAAGGAAACTTCCCTATGATCTACTCCCAGCTTTGCAATCAAGAATTGGTGGACATGACCCTCCTGGGCAACGAAGACGCCTACGAGGCTTTGGTCAACCGCTATCAGTACGCCGCCATTGCCGCAGCGTATGCCGTCACGCACGACAGCTATTTTGCCGAGGACGCGGCGCAGGACGCCTTTGTTTCGGCATGGTTAAAGCTTGATACCCTGCGCGAGGGCGAAAAATTCGGCGCTTGGGTCTGCCGCATCGCGCGCAACCGCGCAAAAAGCATCATGGAAAAGCATCGGGATACGATTGCCTATGAGGAAGTGGAAAATCTGAAATGGGAGGCGGAGGAAAACTTTTTTGATCTTCTCGCTTCCCCACCGCAGTACGAGCATCTGCACGCGGGCATTCAGAATCTTTCGGAAAAGGTAAAAGCCGTCATTGTGATGCACTACTTTGAAGGGCTCAGCCTTGCCGAAATCGCCGACCGCCTGTGTGTTCCCGTTGGCACGGTCAAATACCGCCTGCACAACGGCAGAGAAAAGCTGAGAAAGGAACTGAATAAAGATATGAAAGAAGAGATCAACGAAACCTTTGTGGAAAAGGTCATGAAAAAGGTGGAAGAGATCCGACGCTGGCGTCTGAAAAACAACAAGGAGGGCTTTGAAGCCTTCTACCGTGAGGTGCTGGCAGATCTGGATCTGCTTCCCGACAATCAGGAGAAAAATTTTGCCCTTGCCGACGTGCTTCTGCGCGGATGCTGGTGGGTCAAGGGCGAGAAAAACGACGAGATTTTGGAACGCCTTCGCGTTGCCGCCGAAAAAGGCAGAAACGAGGATGCCATTCAAATGCTGTTAGGGCATGAGCAAGGCAAGCTCTCGGGAAAAGAACTGATCGAGCTGATGCGTGACAAGCAGATCCCCCGCATGCAGGAAAACGGCTACAAAAAAGCCGAGGCGTATCTGTGGTTCTGGATGGGACGTCAGCTTTTCCGCATGGGAGAAAATGAAAAAGGCTTTGAAGCCTACCAAAAGGTTTTGGAGCTTCTCACCCCTGCCGACATTTACTACGCCAACGCACTTGCCGCCATTGAAGCAGAAAAAAGATACGAGAAATGTGCCGACAAATCCATGATCTCAGTCAATCCCACAGCGGAAAGCCTGCGCCTGATCAACGGCATTCCTCGCTTTTGGATGCAACCCGGATACACACATGGTCCACTGTTGTATATGAGCGATTTTATAGACGCGGTAAACTATCATTCCTCCCGTTGTGATGCCATGTTTTTTGATCCCGAAATGAAGGTGGGAGACACCTATATCGGAAGTAATCAAAAATCCACCCTCTCCTATCTTGACGATAACGCCACCGCAGAGACGGCTTGCGGAACCTTCCACGGCTGTCAGCTTTGGGAGAACAAGCTGTATAACATAACGGTTCGCACCTATTACAAGCACAACATTGGTATTGTGCGCATGGAAGCAATCGAAAGCTCCAAGCAAAATATCAGCGTTTTGAAATCCTACCACATCGCAGGCGGCACGGGGCTGATCCCCCTTGCCACGGGCAACAAATGGGAGTATGATCTGATCTCTCTGAACAAAAAGACGTTTGCCTATGAAAACACCTATGAAATCATCGATTTTGACGGAGAAACCGCAACCATCTCCAATCTGACCTACACGGAACGGATCGGCACCGATGCGGATGATTGGACCGACAACATGCGCTACGCCCGCAATCATTACGTCACAGAGGATGAAATCACAAAAAAGCACTCGGTCAAAGATGTCATGCCCCAGCTGCACCGTGCCGCCGAGCTTGCCAAAACGCCGCTCCAAAAGGCACATACCCGTGTTGCCACCGACGTAATGCAACGGATCCTTGATACCGATCCCGACTTCAATCCCAATACAAGGGTAAAAGGAAAATGGAATTTCTTTGTCTATACAAATGTTGAAAAGGAAAACGGCATTACCAAATTCATTGATACCCGCGAGTTCTCCTTTGAATGGAAAGACGGTCCCATGAAACACGCAACGACTGCCTACTGCATTCTTTATAATCACGTCTATTCGATCTTTGAGAATGCCATGGACGGCTGTATGTGGAACGATGATTGGAAGATCGGAGACAGCGGCACGCTGAAATTCAAGCGTTACAATGCGGATATTGAAACCGACTACTGCATCGAGGGTGCCGGAACAATCACCACCGCGGCGGGAACCTTTACCCACTGTATGAGATTCCGCATCAATATGCGAAATGTTCCTCACAACGGATGGCACTACCGGGGCGGCGATATGGAATATTATTTTGCCCCCGAGGTGGGACTTGTCCGTGCGGTACACTATTTCCACAGCCGCCGCATGTCGGCAACCTTTGATCTGACCTCCTATACGGGCACAGGCGAGGGCTACTTCCCTCTTGCCGACGGTTTGGTTCGCAAATATGACGCCATCGGGCTTTCCGACGGCTACGAGGCATCGGTGGAATACACCTGCGTGGCGGACGAGAACGGAAATCTGGTGATGCTGAAAAACAAGACGGGCATTCGTCATCTGCCTCCCGAAGGAGAAGAAAAAAACGAAAATTGAACCAACGGTTGATTGACAAACGCTTCCAAATCTGTTATACTGTATCTGTCGGCGGTTCTTGGGAAGTACAACCGAGGGCTCAAGATAATTTCTTACGAAAGGAGGCGGTCTGAATGTCTATGAAAAACAAGAACGGATATTTTTACTTCGCCTCAAAGGTGCTTTTTGCTCGGTAACACGAGCAGATTCCGTTTGTGACAAGTAAAAATCCCGTGTTTTTCGGGCGTATCCGTAGAAAATATCCTATGGATACGCCTTTTTTCAAAAAAGACCTGTTACATTGTATGGTTGATTTTCACTGCTGATAAAACAATCCCTCCGTCACGGCATAGCCGTGCCACCTCCCTTTACACAAGGGAGGCTTGGATCTCATTGCGCTTTTTCACCGCTATTTTTTGTAGAAAATGATACTTTAAAGCCTCCCTTGTGCAAAGGGAGGTGCCGAGGAACGAGGCGGAGGGATTGTAAAAAGCCGGTAATAAATCATGCTGAAATAATTGGAAATATCACCACTCTCTGTAACAGAATCTTTAAGAAAAAAACATAAGGAGATTTATATTTTGTTGAACATGGAAACCTTTGGCCGCAGGATTGCGTCTCTGCGGCAACGCGCGGGATTGACGCAAAATGACGTGGCAGAGGTCTGCCTTGTCACGGTGCAAGCGGTTTCCAAATGGGAACGCGGGCTTTCCTGCCCCGACGCCCTGATGCTGGAACGCATCGCCAAGGCTCTTGGCGTAGAGATTCAAGAGCTCTTTTGCGAAAAATCCCATGAAGCAATTTAAGAAAAGGAGAATGCCTCGGGTGAGACGTTCTCCTTTTCTTCTATATATCAAAAAACACGGAGAAATCCTTTCGGACTTCCCCGTGTTTTTTTATTTGGTTCAACGATTAGTCGTTGTAAAGTCCACGCTTAACGTAGGTGGTGTGGAGAACCTCGTGTGCCTTGTGGCTGTTGGGCTCGCCGAAGAACTCGTCGTAGAGCTTCTGAACAGCAAGGTTGTCCTGCGACTTGCGGAGCGTATCGTTGGCGTCGTCGTTGTAAAGAACTGCTGCACGAACTGCGCGCAAATCCATGTTCATACGAACGCTTGCGGGCTGAATGGGCTGACCGCCGCCGTTTACACAGCCGCCGGGGCATCCCATGATCTCGATGAACTGAACGTCGAGCTCGCCTGCCTTTACCATGTTCAGCAGCTTCTTAGCCATACCGGTGCTGGAAGCAACTGCCACGTTAACGGTCAGATCGCCAAGCTTATAGGAAGCAGTCTTGATTCCCTCTACGCCACGAACCTCGGTGAAGTCAACCTTCTCCAGCTTCTTGCCGAGAATTGCCTCAGCAGCATAGCGGAGAGCAGCCTCCATAACACCGCCGGTTGCGCCGAAGATTGCGCCTGCGCCGGAGCCGATGCCGAAGGGCTCGTCAAACTTCTCGTCCTCAAGAGCGCGGAAGTTGATGCCTGCCTTGTTGATCATTCTGCCAACCTCGCGGGTGGTGATTGCATAGTCAACGTCGGGAACGCCTGCAGCGGACTGATCGGGACGGCCAACCTCGAACTTCTTAGCGGTACAAGGAATAGCAGATACCATTACGATGTCCTTAGGATCCCAGCCCATCTTCTGTGCGTAGTAGGTCTTAACCACTGCGCCGAACATCTGCTGAGGAGACTTGCAGGTAGAAAGGTTCTCGGTGAATTCGGGGAAATAGTGCTCGCAGTACTTGATCCATCCGGGAGAGCAAGAGGTGATCATGGGCAGAGCGCCGCCGTTCTTAACTCTTCCAAGAAGCTCGTTAGCTTCCTCAACGATGGTAAGGTCTGCGGTGAGGTTCATATCGTAAACGCCGTCAAAGCCGAGAGCCTTGAGAGCGGCTACCATCTTACCCTCGCAATCGGTGCCGGGCTCGTAGCCGAAGCACTCACCGATCTGTGCGCGAACCGAAGGAGCGGTGCAGATTACGGTGTGCTTGGTAGGATCTGCCAGAGCATCGAAGATGGGATCGGTATCGTCTCTCTCGTACAGAGCGCCAACAGGGCAAGCAACGATACACTGACCGCAGTTGATACAAGAGGTATCAGCCAGAGCCTGTCCGAATGCGGAACCAACGTAGGTATCAAAACCACGGTTGTTAGCACCGATAACGCCGATCTGCTGAACCTTTGCACAGGTTGCTACGCAACGGCGGCAAAGAACGCACTTGCTGTTATCACGGATGATGGGAGACTTTGCGTCGATCTCGGACTCGGTCTTCTCGCCAACGAAGGAGGAAGACTTTACACCGTACTCGCGGCAGAGAGTCTGCAGCTCGCAGTTGGTGGAACGAACGCAAGAGAGGCAATCCTGGTTGTGGTTGGAGAGCAACAGCTCAAGGTTCATCTTACGGGATGCTGCGATCTTGGGAGTGTTGGTCTTGATCTCCATTCCATCGGTGCAAGGATATACGCAAGCGGTAACCATGCGCCAAGGACCAAGAGCGGGACCTCTCATCTCAGCGATCTCTACAAGGCAGAGACGGCAAGCGCCGATCTCGTTGATGTCTTTCAGGTAGCAGAGCGTAGGAATATCAATATGCGCTGCTTTTGCGGCTTCCAGAACCGTGGAACCCTTGGCAACAGAATACTCTTTGCCGTTAATTTTTACTTTAATCATATCCATTGTCCACAATTCCCCTTTCTTATTGCTTGGAAATAGCTTTGAACTTACAAGTGGGTACGCAAGCGCCGCACTTCACGCACTTCTTCGCATCGATGGCGAAGGAAGCCAGCTTGTGACCGGGAGCCACGTAGTCGGTTCTTGCGATTGCCGATGCAGGACACTGCTTAGCGCACATGCCGCAACCGATACACTTGTCGGCATCAATGGT
>SVSL01000003.1 GCA_015064315.1 Oscillospiraceae bacterium | reverse complement strand
CGTCAACAAACCAGTCCAGGAACTTCATTGTGCGGTAGTCTCTTGCCTCGTAGCACTCGTGATAGATGGCATTGATGAGGGAAGTGACGTAGCGCTCGTGCTCTGCGGCAACCTCAAGAGGATCCAGAATGCTGCCGTAGGTCTTATCGGGCTTGGCGATTGCCTCGAGCGTTACCTTCCAGCCGTTGTTCTGCATATATTTCATAAACAGCAGGGCATGGTCGCGCTCCTCCTGTGCCTGAATCATGTAGTAGTTGGAATAGCCGTCCAGATCCAGTTCGTCGTAGTAGTTGGCGATATCCACGTAAAGATATGCGCTGTAAAGCTCCTTGTTGATCTGCTCGTTCAGCAGAGCCTTGATTTTCTCGTTCATGATGATCTCCTCACTTTAATATGTTTTTGAAAAAATACGAATGGAGTTTCCTTTACCAAATGTAAGCATAAGGAGGGCAGAAATGTATCTGCCCTCGAATTTGATTGGATTATTTACCAAAATATCTCTCAAGCAGACCCTTGAATGCTCTGCCGTGGCGAGCCTCGTCACGAGCCATCTCGTGAACGGTGTCATGGATAGCGTCCAGGTTCAGCTCCTTCGCCATCTTAGCCAGCTCGAACTTGCCTGCGGTTGCGCCGTTCTCAGCCTCAACTCTTACAGCAAGGTTCTTCTCGGTAGAGGTGAATACGCACTCACCAAGCAGCTCTGCAAACTTTGCAGCGTGCTCAGCCTCTTCAAGAGCGGCTTCCTTCCAGTACAGAGCGATTTCGGGGTAGCCCTCGCGAGCCGCTACGCGGGACATTGCAAGGTACATACCAACCTCGGTGCATTCGCCCTGGAAGTTTGCGCGCAAGCCTTCCTTGATTGCCTCGGGAGCATCCTTGGCAACGCCAACAATATGCTCGGCAGCCCACTGCATCTCACCGGTCTCAATGATTTCCTCAAACTTTTCACCGGGTGCCTTGCAAAGAGGGCAAAGGTCAGGTCTTACGTCGGATTCTACGATTTCTCCGCAAATAGTGCATCTCCACTTTTTCATGTTCAAATTCCTCCAAAAATGTATATTATAAATTTTTTTGCTGACAACACTTAAATTTGTCCTTACATGCGGCACCGCAACGGTGCTTTTTGTCGCAGGTCTCGCCCTTTTCAAGAGGGCAGATGGTTCCAACCTCGCAGACTCGGCAATTTCCAAGCTCAATGCGGATGGCCTTTCCGTTTACCAGGGCATCGGCAAGCTTTTCGTGAGCAGATGTCAGAAGATTTGCCGCCGTGGGGCGGGAGATCCGCATCTGCTTTGCGGCGTCGGCTTGATGAAGATGCTCCAGATCATGCAGACGGATCATCTCATACTCGTCGGCTGAAAGGGTGATCTCCGTGGGGGAATCAACCTCCCTTGGCGCAAAGGTTTGATGCTTGGGAAGAGAGCAGATGACGCGATCGATTTTTGGTCTTGGCATTTTTGTACCTCCCTGTTCTCTTGTGAGCCTATTATACCATAGTTTTTGACATTTGTCAATAACTTTTTTGAAAAAAATCTAAAATTTTTTTTATTTTTTAAAAGGACTTGACAGAACGGCTTTTTTTCTGTAAAATGAAAGGGAAGAACTTTATTTTTCGATTTTCGGGAGGATCACTGTGCAAAGAGAGAGCAGACCGCAGAAGAAAAATTCCATAGACCTTGAGCAGATCGCCGCGATCCTGTTGCTCTTTTTTTTACTGTTTGAAACGGTTTTGATCTCGGTGACGCTGATCCGCTCGGTTGCGCCAAGGAATCGGAGCAACGGGGAATTGGAATCCACGCAGAGCGCGACCGAAGATTCCTCCAATAGCAATGGCGAGAAGGATTTTATCCCCGTCTTTTCGGGTGGTGTGATTCCCCAAAGACCGTACGTCGGCTCGGAAAGTGTTTCCTTGGGAGACGAGGTTCTCTCGGAATACGCCATTCTGATCGATGCCGAGAGCGGCGAGATTCTGGCATCCAAGAACGCCGACGTCAGATTTTCTCCCGCCTCCATGACCAAGGTGATGACCCTGATCGTAGCGTGTGAAAATTTGACGGCAGAGGACTTGGTTCGCCGTGTGGTTTACACTCAAGAGATTGCCGACTACGTGCGTTCGGGCAACTATGAGGGCACCTCGACCTCGCTTCCGGTGGAGTCGGGAGGGATTTCCTGCATTGGTGACGAGTATATTTTGGGAGACCTGCTTTACGGCATCGGCGTGGCGTCGGCGGCGGACTGTACCTATATGATCGCCAAGGAGATCGCGGGCTCGGAAGAGGCTTTTGTGGCCTTGATGAATCAAAAGGCAGCCGAGATGGGACTCAAGGATACTCATTTTGACAACGCCGTGGGCTTTGACAGCGACAATAACTATACCACCGCCGGTGAGATGGCAATGATCATGTCCTACGCCATGCAGAGCACGCGTATTTCCGATTATTTGGCGGTGCGCCCGGGAGATTATGCCATTCGAAGCTATTATCTCAAGGACGGTGCGGAGGCAAGCTATCCCGTTACCTTTAAAAACTCCTTGAACAGCCGTTTGGAGAAATACGCGATGAAGCTTTCCACCTCCAAGCTGGTAGCCACCAAAACCGGATATACCACCGAGTCCTTTATGGTGCTGACGGCACAGGGGCTATCAACGGGGAAGCGATACGTTCTGGTCGTTGGTGAAAGGGAGAGCGGAGATATTTCGTTGACGCAGAAATTCAAGAACACCATGATCGATATTGAAAAAATTCTGAATACATACGCAAAATAAGAAAAAAGGGACGGATGTAAGCTGCATTCGTCCCTTTTTGAATTCCTTTGCATACGCTGTAGTGAATAGGAAAAAGGAGGTTTGCTATGCTGGTTACAAAGCCATACAATCGGGAAAGGGCGGTCAAGTACGCCAAACGCTGGGCGCTGGAGCGCAATCCCTTATTCATTGATTTTACGGGAATCGGTGGGAACTGTACCAATTTTGTTTCCCAAGCTCTTCTGGCGGGGAGCTGTACCATGAACTACACCCCCGACTTTGGGTGGTATTACGTGAACGAAAACGATCGCGCTCCCGCATGGAGCGGCGTGGAGTTCCTCTATGATTTTCTCACGGGGGCGCCCGCCTTCCTTGAGAAGAACGGGGGCGTTGGTCCCTTTGCCATGGAGGTGCCAAGAGCGCGCGTCGAGCTTGGAGACGTGGCGCAGTATGCCAATTCCCGAGGAGACTGGTATCATACCGTAATGATCACGGGCTTTGATGGGGACGAGATCCTTGTCAGCGCCCAGTCCAACGATGCCCTGGATCGCCCCATTTCCAGTTATAATTTTGCAAGCGTTCGCTTTTTACATCTGTCGGGGGTGCGCGTGGAGATCTCGGATGATACCTGCTTTGATCTTCTTTACAACGGGGGAGAGGTACCGCCCGAAAATGTGTGAAAAAATCCGATGTTGACAGTGCGTGTATAGTGTGGTATAATGATTTCAGATCAAGGATGTGAAACAGGAGATCAAAAATGAAAATCTTATTTATCGGAAACAGCGCGACCTACGTAAATGACGTTCCCAAAATGCTGGAGCGCCTTGCAAGGGGAGCAGGATATGAAATTGAGACCGATATGGTGGTCAAGGGTGGCTTTCGTCTCTCCCAACACGCCGCAGGAATCGTGGCACGAGACAAAATCGCCTTGGAGGAGCTCCAAAAGGGCTACGATCTCGTGATCCTGCAGGAGGTTGGAAATTGCTTTACCACCGAGGAGCATCGACTGGAAACTGCCGAGGCTTCGGAGATTCTGGTGCGCGCCGCCCGAGAAACAAACGCCAAGGTGATGTTTTACGTCAGACCTCCCTACGGCAGAGGCTTGGAGGGCTATACCGCCGAGGAGCAGTGTCCGCTGCTGGACGATCTGTTCGTAGGGCTTTCCAAGAAGCTTGACGTGGAATGTATTTTCGTCAACCGCGCCTTTGCCTGCGCCATCCCCACCGTGGGACGTGCGTTGTGGGGGGAGGATAACGCTCATACCTCGCTCCGTGGCGCGTACCTCATTGCCTGCACCTTCTTTGCCACCATCTTTGGAAAATCCGCAACGCTCTTGGATGCCGACGTTCTCACGCCCGAGGAAGCCCGTCCGCTGCAGGAATTTGCCGATCAGGTTGCGCTGGAAGGCTTGATTCCTTGGAAGAATTGAAGCTGCGAGTCTTATAAAAAACATTTTTCCCGCGCGGTTTGGAGATGATCCTTCCGCGCGGGAGCTTTTGTGCAGACTGCTGATTTTTACAGAAATGGGTTGACAGGAATAAAAATATCGATTATAATGGTTTTATAAAGGGCAGTACACAGATTCAGCGAGAGCGTATCCGCGCTGCAAAGCTTTGAGGAAAGGCGGTAAATATTATGTGGCGTAATATAATGAAAAAAACATGGAAATATGGGATATTACTTATCGGAGTGGTTTTGGTTTTTGCATTGCTTGCGAGAGCGCTGAATCCCATTTCGCCTGATCGGTTGATCAACGCCATCGAGCAAGAGGATGTTGAGGAGGTTCGCCGACTTTTGGAAAAGGGCGCTGATCCCAACGAACCCGGCGGAATCACAAATCCCTTTCTTAGGATTTTGTCGGAAACTTCTCCTGACCGTCCCTTGAGTGTGGCTTGCGAAACCGGAAATTTGGAAGTGGTCAAGCTCTTGATATCTTATGGTGCCACCGTCGAATATCAAAAGGGTATGGGCTGGTCTCCCCTTGCAGCCACTCTACGTGAATATCAGCCCGATGATATTGAAATGGTGAAGCTGTTGTTGGAAAACGGTGCTGATATTTCCCAAAGGGAAACCGGGTGGTTGCCTGTTTATCGTGCCTCTCTTATGGCTCCAAAGAAATTCGACAAAGCCACAGCAACCGGATCGGTGTATTCCACCGGTTACGACGAGGAAACGGCAAAGGGGATTACCGAAATTGTAAAATTGCTGATGGGCGATTTTGACATAAACGATCAGGACGAAAACCCCACCACATTGCTCATGAATGCGGCACTTATGGGGAATCGTGAGTTGGTTGAATATTTGCTCTCTATTGGAGCTGATCCTACCTTGATCGACGCGCGCAACAAAACCGCCTACGATTATGCTGTGGAACATGGACATACGGAGATCGCAGAGATGTTGAGCGAATGATTTTGATGCGTTCCCACGTCTCTTGCTCGGTTTTAGGCGAGGAATAGAACGCGCGATTGCGCCTGTCCCTACAAGTTCGCAAAGAAGCCAAAGAAAGAGGTTGTCTCATTAAGAAAGCCCCTTATTCAAAGCATTTTCAAAGTTTTTTCAACAAATACCTGTATTTACAGAATAAAACGATAAACCGAAAAATTCAATTTATCGGTGTAGGGACCGGCGTCCCCGACGGTCCAAGAAGTAAAAAATTTTGTTTTTTCTCCGGCTACAAACAATAGCCATAAAGAAAACAAAAATCCTTTGTTTCCGGACAGTCGAGGACGCCTGTCCCTACAAGTTTTTGGGTCATTCAAAGAGATAGCGTAGCCATGAAATAACTTCAAGGCTACGCTATCTTTCGGTTTTGAGGTGTTCTTAATGAGACAGCCCCTTTTATGCTTTTTAGTGTTGTTTCAGCTTTCTTTAATTTGCCTTCTGGATCAGTTCGGGGTCGGGAATTGTGACCTCGCTGATCTTGGCGCCCAATTTGGAGAGCTTCTCCACAATATTGTCATAACCGCGGTAAATGTAATCCACGTTGCTGATCTCGGTAATGCCGTCGGCGGCAAGACCTGCAATCACAAGAGCCGCTCCGGCGCGAAGGTCGGTGGCGTCCACGGGCGCGCCGTTGAGCTTTCCGCTTCCCACAAAGGTGGCGGTACGGCTATCCAGCATAACGGTGGCACCCATCTTGCGAAGCTCATCCACGTAGCGGAAGCGATGCTCCCAAATGCCCTCCTGAATGCAGCTCACGCCTCCCGCCAAACAGAGCAGAGGGGCAAACTGAGGGTGCATATCGGTGGGGAAGCCGGGATAGGGCAGGGTCTTGATGTTTACGTTCTTACATTCGGGCTGAGCGGTGACGATCAGGCTTTCATCGGGCTCCTCCTCCACCAGCACGCCCATTTCGCAAAGCTTTGCGGTAATGCTTTCCACGTGCTTGGGGATCACGTTGCGGATTCTGACACAGCCTCCCGTTGCCGCCGCGGCTACCATAAAGGTGCCTGCCTCGATCATATCGGGGATGATGGCATAGGTGCATCCGTGCAGCTCCTTGACGCCGCGCACCTTGATCACAGGAGTTCCCGCGCCGGTGATATTGGCACCGCAGGAGTTGAGGAAGTTGGCAAGGTCAACGATGTGGGGCTCTCTTGCGGCGTTGTCAATGACGGTAAGTCCCTCCGCGAGAACCGAAGCCAGTATGATGTTCACGGTAGCGCCCACGGACGCCACGTCAAAGTAGACCGAGCTTCCCACCAAAGGCTTGTCGGTGGTGAGACAGATCTGACCGCTGTCGGTGGTAACGGTGGCACCCAGTGCCTCAAAGCCCTTCATGTGCTGATCCAGAGGGCGGCTTCCAAAATCGCAACCGCCGGGCCAGCCCACCGAGGCTTTGCCAAAGCGACCCAATTCCGCGCCGAGCAGATAGGTAGAGCCGCGCATCTTTTTTACAAGCTCCGCAGGTGCCGATCCTCCGCGCAGGTGCGTGGTATCAACGCGGACGGTGGTGGGCGTCTTATAACAGACCGATGCACCCATGGAATGCAGGATCTCAAGGGTTGCGGTGATGTCGCTGACGTTTGGAATGTTTTCAAGAATGCAGACGTCTTTTACAAGGATCGATGCAAAAAGAATGGGGAGGGCAGCGTTTTTCATGCCGCTGACAAAGACCTCTCCGCGAAGCGGAAAGCCCCCCTGTATCACGATTTTCGTTGACATGGTGCCACACCTTCCTTTGCAAACAGAAATGCTTTTTTTCGACGTTTTTTGACAGTCGAAAAGCGAAAAATGAGAAAAAAGTCTGCCTTCTTTTCTCCTTACGTCCATACAGATATATTATATCATACTATTTGATAAATGAAAAGTGGATTTTTCATTTTTTTAGAAAAATTTTCATTTTTTTCGGAGCTTTCCCAAAAAACAGACTTTGCTTTCGGTTTCAGTTTATGCTCGAAAAGAAAAAATGTTCGCGTTTTATTCAAATTGAGGCTTGTAATAAGCCACTGCCAGATCAACTACAAGGTTGTAGCTTTTCGTTCCCTCGGGAGAGCCCTGAGATTGCAGATACAGATCGTTGGTCTTCTGGCTGACGTCGGCGGCTACGTTGTGACGGTATTTGTCAAAGAAGCGGCTGTATGCCTCCTCCTCTCGCTTGACGCTCTCGGGAAGCCCCTTGTAGGATTCCCTGTAAAGCTCTCTGTCGGCTTCTCTCAGCGCCACCGCCACGTATTCGTAGAGATTGAGGCAGGCGCTGTATCGGATATAGGGATCGTCGGATTCCATGCAGACCAAAAAGGCGATAAAGTTTGCTTCATCCTCCTTCGCAATGCCTCTCTGATGTGCCAGCTCGTGGGCGGCGGTGTAGGGAACGGTGTAATCGGGGAAATTGACGTTGATATTCGCCTCCCCCGTAAAGAAGGTATACACTCCCGTGATGTGGGTATAGGACATGGGCTCACTGAGCATTACGGGCTTGGCACGGCTGTAAAAATGATCGATGAAATCCTGCTTCTCGCAAAAGCGCTCGTAGGCATCGAGAAGCTTTTGATTCATTTTCTTGTAGGAATAGGGCATTTTAGAGCTTCCGTCCTCCGAGAATTCGATCTCGGGGGTCAGACGCTCCAGCTCGGCGGAAAGGAGCTGTGCGGTATCAAACAGTTCGTTTGCGCTCACCTTTTGGCGATCGAGCTCCAGCTTTTGCTCCAGAGGCGTTCCGTAGTAGCCCGGGGCAAAGTTCCACACAAAGATCACAAGGATCAGACAGGGGACCGAGAGCAGAATGCGAATATAGACCCATGCATCCTGCTTGCTGTCGCTGAAATGCTTATAGGCAACCACAATGAGGATCACGGCAAGGATGGGGAGCGAGAGCAGGAGCACCTCGGCAAGCGAGAAGGGGATCCACGACGTGAGATAGGCAAGGAGTCTGCGCCCCCACGTGCTGATATTCTGATTGAACCAATCCGAAAAGCCTTGGCTTTGGGTAAAGATCAGATAGAGAACGGCACTCAAAAGCGTCAAAAGATAGATGATCTTGCAGACGCGCGGCAGGCGTTTTCTTTTCTTGCGTTCGGTGACTGGAGGAGTAACGTAAAAGGTCATAGGGAAAGGATCCTTTCTGTAAGCAGGGGATGGTCGGGGAAATACGCCTCCAAAAGCTTGGCAAAATCCTCGGTCAGAGGCGCGGTGAGGGTGATTTCCTCGTCGGTGGAGGGCAAGGGAAAGGAGAGACTTCTGGCATGGAGCGCGTGACGGTCAATGGCTTTTGAGGGCGCGCCGTACAGATCGTCTCCCGTAATGGGATATCCCAAATAAGAAAAATGTACGCGGAGCTGATGGGTTCTTCCCGTAATGGGGGCTGCCTCCACCAGCGTGTGTCCGTTCATGGCGGCAAGCACCCGATATTCGGTCACCGAGGGATCGGCGTCGGGGGCGTCGGGCGAGCAGACCTCTCGAACAATAATGCTTTTTGCCGTGCGGTGCAGGCAGGCGTCAATGCGTCCCTGCTCCGTGGGAGGCATCTCGCCATCCAGAATTGCCAGATATTTCTTTTGAATACGCCCCTGTTGCATGGCTTTTGTCAGAATTCCCGCCGCAGCCTTGTGGCGCGCAATGAGCAAGAGTCCGCTGGTATTGCGGTCCAGGCGGTTGATGGGGCGAAAGACAAAGGGGATGCCGTCCCTTTCATAGCGATAGGCAAGGGCGTTGGCTACCGTGTCATCATAGTGATCGTGAGAGGGGTGCGTAGGCATATTGGCAGGCTTGACGGGAACCACCAGGTCGTCATCCTCGTAAAGAATCTCAAGAGGAAGCTTTACGGCGCGGAGCTTTGGGGAGGCTTCTGCATCCTCGGTGGCAAGCTCCAAAAGATCGCCCTTTTGCAGAACGTAACGAACGGTTTTTCGCTTGCCGTTTACCGTCATGCCGTCGGGACGGTATTTGAGATATTTGATCATCTTGGTGGAAAACCGAAGCTCCAGCTGCAACAGCTGTTTCAGCGTTTTTCCCGCAAAAGCGTCGTTGATTTCAATGCGCATACCGTCCTCCTTGGTTAGTGTTGTCACGCGACGTCTTAATTATATCATGCCGAGCGTCGCAATACAAGGATTTTTTGTGACGAAATTGAAATAATTATGAATTGTTCATGCAACCTCTTGCGAAATCGGTATTTTTATGGTACAATAAGGGGGAAGACGGTTTTTGATCCGTATTTCTGTCTGAAAGGATGTCTGCCATGAAAAAAACACCGCGCATTGCGCTTCTTTTGGCGTTGACGCTTTTAGCGTCTTTGTTGGTTGCCTGTACGCAGGCGCCGCCTCCCATGCCCATCCCGAGAGCCCCCGAAACGCCTCTGTCTCCCGCTCCCGAGATTCCCGTTGATCCCACCGATTACGAAAAGCTGCTGGACGATGCCTTTGCCGAGGCAAGGATGCTGTCTGCCGAGGAGCTGGAATACGAGGTCGTTGATTCCAAGGTGACGATCAAGGGCTACAAGGGAACCGAAAAGGCAATCGCCATTCCCGAAAAGATCGGTGATCATCCCGTTACCGCCATTGCCGAGAGCGCCTTTGCCGATAACACCGCCCTTGAGGTGCTGGTGCTGCCGAGCAGCATCTCCACCATGGGACAATCGATCCTCAAGGGCTGTACCGCGCTTCGCGCGCTGCGGTCTCCTCTGCTGGGAGAACGCATTACCAAGAATAGTCACCTGGGTTATCTCTTCGGTTCCGCAACCTACGCGGATAACGCCCGTGACGTTCCCGCCTCCTTGAAGCTTTTGGAGATCAACGGCAATTTTGATTCCATTCCCGATTTTGCCTTTTTTGAATGCAACGATTTGGTTGCCGTAAGACTGGCGGATCGCATTGCCACTCTTGGAAAGTATGCCTTTTACGGATGCTTCTCCATGAAATATCTGACCGTTGACCATCTGATTCAGCTGGGGGATCACGCCCTGGATTCCTGTGCCGCCTTTGTGAGCTTGGAATTCACCGATTCTCTGAAAGAGATCGGTCTCGGTGCCCTTCAGGGGTGTACCGACCTGCGACGACTGACGCTGCCCTTTGTAGGGGGATCCGCCACCGAGAACACCTATCTCGGTTACGTGTTCGGCGCGGAATATCCCGATTTTGCAAAGGGATACTACCCCGGCAGATTTCAGGAGATCACCGTTTTGGAGGGCTGCACCTCGCTGGGGGATTACGCCTTCTTTGAATGCGAGACGCTTCGCAAGGTGACGCTTCCCGAGGGAATCCGATCCATTGGCGTACGCGCCTTTGACGATTGCGATAGCTTGTCCCGGATCCTTTTGCCCGCAAGCCTTGAAACGATCCGCGAGAACGCCTTTATGGATTGCGATTATCTTGCATCGGTCATCTTCAACGGCGAAAATTTGGAAGAGATCGGTGTCAACGCATTCTACAACTGCTTGTCTCTTGGGGAGATCAAGCTGCCCGCATCCTTGAAATCCTTGCCCGGCTCCTGCTTTGCCAACTGTGTTTCCTTGGAAAGCATCACCATGGAGGGCGTCATGTCGGTGGAAAAGAACGCCTTTCACAACTGCGTTGCTCTGAAATCCGTAACCGCTCCCGATGGAATCAAGTACGAAAAGGGAAATGATGCGGCAGAGGCACTGAATAAAAAGAAATAATGACAATAAGAATCAGCTCTCCGCTTGGGATTCCGTGCGGAGAGCTGATTTGTTGTTTTACTTGTTGATAATGGTCACACCCGTGGGAGCGATGCCGGTCTGCTCGTAAACGATGGCGTTGATCTGGGCGATCTGGGAGGGCTGAAGGCTGTCTGCCTTGACAATGATGCTTGCCTGATCTCCGTTGAGCACGGCAACGCATTTTTCAAAGCCCTTGGCGGTGATGAGAGACTCGATGTTGGCTTCCTTCTGAATTTCGTCGGCAATGGCGGAAATGCCTGCCAGAGCCTCATTCTTTACGGTCTCGCTGGCTTCCACGTTGTCAACTACGGCTTGCAGAACCTCCAGTGCCTCGTCGCGCGCCTTCTGACGGCTGACAAGGGTTGCCGAAAAATAGGTGTTTTCGGTATTGTCCTGCGTGTTGTTCAGACTGTCCGAGATGTTTCCGCTGGGCTGATCGTAGCCGTCATAGCCCGTGTTTTGATTCCCGTTTGAGAAGAGAACGAAGTTGAGCCAAACTGCGGCACCGATGAGAATGACTGCGCAGGCGATGATGAGATTCTTCTTTCCGATCTTTCGGAAAAAGGCTTGAAGCTTTTTCATGGGCGGATTCACGGTGGTAAGCTCTGTGGATTGCTTTTTCATAAGTAGTTCCTCCTGTTTATGATTACGCTACAATGTATGAAGGCAGACTTCAGAATATGCAGGGAGAACCCAAAAGGTTCTCTTTTTTTTAGGGCCTTGCGGCGGTGACGTAGATACGGTTGCTGGGAAGATTCAGTGCCGCTGAGAGGAGCGCGGTCAATTCTCTTTGAACGCTCGGATTCATGCCTCCGTGGCAGACCACGCCGACCCCTGCGATTTTGGGGGCATTTCGCCCCAGCAGAAGTCCGTTTTGCGACGTGCCGCTTCCAATAATCACGTATTCCTCGTTTCCATCCCTGTATTCTACGGCGTATTCCGAGGTAAAGCCCCTCTCAAGGGTTACGATCACGTTGACGCTTCCAACGCCGTCCACCGTGGCGCATAGCCTTTTTACCTTTTCCTCCAGATAATTCTGATAAATGATGATCTCATCCCGCGAGAGCTCGTAGTCGGTGGCTTGCGGATCGGTGCCGGTCATGTCATCCCGATTGCCCAAAAAGAGCAACGCGACACCTGCGATTACGCCCAAAAGCAGGATCCAGGCGTAGATTTTTTGGGGGGACTCCCCATCTTGATTTTTCCAAAAAGAGAACATAGCAATATCCTTTCTTTCCGGCCCTATTCAATGGCGCTCTGACATTCACACGCAAGAAGCGATTCAACAAACGCTTCAATGGCATAGGGGTCCTTCCAAACGGCTTTCCCAGACAGCACCACGGTCACAAGGCTTGGCGCGTCGTCCTCCCAACGGATGATGCACCGAACCTCTCCCGATGTGATGGCGAACTCTTGCTCCAGCGTTTGGGTGAGATTTTTGGTGAAGTATTCCTTGGAGACAAAGTCCAAGCGATCCTGCAGGGCACTCTCTCCGTCCGCGGGGGGCTCTGCCCAATCGGGAAGCGTGACGTCCTCGTTTTGCAGGGCGAAGAGATAGGCGATGCCCGATCTAATGGGGAGGATCAGCACGCAGACAAGAAGCAATGCCGAGAGCAAACGAACGTGCTTTAGGATTCCCCCTTTTTCTCCCTCGGGCGAGAGGAGCCCCGCAACCGCCGTGGCAAGCGAAACCAGCAGGAGCGCGTACAGATAGCCTTTCATGGACACCTCCTATCCGATCGCTGAGGCGCAACGCACCAAAAGACAGAGTGATAGCAGAAGCACCGAGGAACAGATGCACACCGCCGCCAAAAGATAGCCGCAGAGCGACGCGAATTCCTCCAAAAGCTTTTTCTCGCTGTCGCAACCGAGAAGCTCTGCAACCGAAGCCGTGATCTGCCAGGTCAGGCGAAGCAGAAGAAGCTCCACCACCGTGGGGAGCAGAAGCAGGAGCAAAAGCAGAATGGCACTGATGCCCAGAACACCGCGCAGATATCCAACGCTTGCGCTGACTGTGCGCAAAAGCTCGGAGATCGAGCCTCCCACCACGGGGATCAGATTGCCTGCGGCGAATTTTGCGCTCCGCATCATCAAGCTGTCGCTCCGCGCGCCCAGCACGGTCTGCGCCGAGAGCATGGCGAGCAGAAGCATCATCAAAAAGGTGAGGAGGGTGGTGTAATTCTTTTTGACGGTAGAGAGAAGGGTTCCTGTTTTCAGGCTTTGATCCAACGCGCCCACAAGAGAGAGTGTCAGGCAGATGGCGCAAAAGGGAAGAATGCTCTTTCCCACCAGCTCCTCCAAAAGCGTCAGATAAACCGAGAGCCCCGCCGAGGTCGCTGCTGCCGCGGTGAGGTTGCCTCCCGCAACGTAAAGCACGCTCATCAAGGGGAGCAGCGCCGCCGTTACCGTATTCAGCGTGGAAAAATAGGCGGTCACGCGCTCAATGCAGTCAATGCCTCGCGTGATCAGAATGCAGAGCACCGTCAACGAGGCGCAAAACGAGAAGGCGCGTCCAATGCCGTCGGAGCGTATGCCTTCCCGAAAGGCGCGCAGAACCGCTGAGAGCAAAAGAAGTCCGCAAACAGAGGCAAGAAGTGAGAGGCAGGTGGGAAGGCTTTCCCCTAAGAGCGTCAGCACGATCTTTAGCAGATAGGAAAAGTGGCTCATGCTTCGGGTGGCGTCCTCCAGCGTCTTGCAATCGTTGGAGAAGAGAGAATCGGGGAGAAGCTCCCACAGCTCCTCGGGAATGCTTTCCAAAAAATCGGTGTATTCGGGCGGTACGGCTTCGGTGGCGGGGCTTTCCTCCTCCGCGCAGGCGGAGATCGACAGGCAGGGAAGCAGAAGAAAAAGCATGGAGATCAGAAGGAGGCGTCTTTTCATCTTCCTATCCTCCCATGCTCAAAAGCTCCCGTGCCGAGGAGAGGATCTCCTCCAAAAGGGGCAGGCAAAGCAAAAGGAGCTCTATCTTGCCCGTCAGCTCTACCGTGCTTGCGGCACCTCCCTCGCCGCTCTCCCGACAGATATCGGCACAGCCTTGGGTCAAAAGGGCGATGCCCAGCGCCTTGAGCAGGAGCTCTCCGTGGGCGGATGGGATTCCGCTTTGGGAGAGTAGCGTTTTCAAATAGGCGATGGGAAGCGACAGGGAGGAAAGGATCAACGCGCCCAACGTCACAAGGGAAGCGATCCGCACCAAGGGGACAAGATCGGATTTCCACTGCTTGACCACCAATGCCGCGCAGACTCCCACAAGAGCAAGCATACAGGGAGCGAGAATCGTCACGGTCATATTCCAAAGGCAGAGGTGATCAGGTCAAAGAGCTCACGGATCTTGCTGATGAGCAGAAAGAGTGCCGTGATGATCCCCGCAACGGTCACAAAGGTGGCTTGCTCGTCCCGTCCTGTTTTTCCAAGGATCTGCGAGGCTACGGCAACCAGAATGCCAAGCCCCGCGATCTTTATGATCAGGGAAATATCCATTTTCAAAAGCCTCCTACCACAATGTAACACCAAATTTTTATATTTTAAGCTTTGCCCTCTCCGTCTCGCCAAGGCGATCCACCTCTCCCATGGGGAGAGGCTTACCAATACAAGAATCATACAAAAGCCAAAAACCAAAGACGGTCAATTTTTTATGAAAGGCTCCCCCCGGGGGGAGCTCCCGTCAAGGGCGGGGGAGAGGGGAAAATAAAAATTCAGTATTAACAGTGTACTGTATTTTTTCAATCGAACCTTTTTACCACAGTAGAATCGCTACCCCCATGGATGAGCAGATCGAAAGCGCCAGCATGACGCGGATGCGAGGGGAAAGCTCGGCGGCACGGGATGTGCGCAGAGCGCGCAAGCTCTCCAGATAATAGCCGCATTTTCGGATCTGATCCTCGCGGTAGCCGTCTCCGATCTCGTTTACAAATTCCCCAATCAAGCGCTTTTCCTCCTCTCCCAGACCCCACGCTGTAGCGTGAAAGAGAGCGGAAAGACAGGGGGGATTTTCCTTTTGCGGATGCGAAAGTCCTATGGCATCTGCTTTTTGGAGGATCTCGTCCAAGGGGGTCAGATAGAGATCGATCTGATTGCGGATGTAGGAGATCAGGTCGATCCAGCCGTCCAGAATTGCCAGCTTGCGTTTTTCCCTACGGGCTCCCAGAATTGCCGCCGCAACGCCAACGCCAAGGATCATCGCACCGCCGATCAGCTTGAGTGAAATCATGAGGAGTCCTCCTTGTTTGGATATATAGGGCTATGCCCCCAAAAGTGCTTGTGCCGTCTCCCATGAGGTGGTGCGATAGGAAAACGCGCCAACGTCTCCTCGGGTGAGCTCCACGTAGGCTTCAAAGACGCGTGCGCGGTGAAGTCGGTGAAGCATGGGGCGATTTAAAAGCTCACACAGACTTGCGGCGTGTGCGGTTGCCACCACGGGAACACCGCAGTTTGCCGCGGAGAGGATCGCCTCGGCATCGTGTGAATTTCCGATCTCGTCGCAAAGGATGAGCTGAGCTCCCAGACTTCTCGTGGCGATCTCAATGCCGATCTCCTTGGGATAGCCCACCAAAATCTCCAAATTACAAGCGTCGCCCGATAGGGTATGATAAAATTCCTCCCGTGTGTCCACCACCACGGTGCGAAGAACGTGAGGCGGTGCGGATGCCTCGGCTGCCAGCGTGCGCAAGGCAGTGGTTTTTCCTACCCCGGGGGGCGCAAACAGCAAAATGCCGCGCAAAAAGTGATGCTTTTTCAATTCTTCCAATAAAAAAGACGCCGAGGCATTGATTTTGTGTGGAATCCGTGCCACCAGTCCGTTGATCTCGCTCACACCAATTACCTGTCCGTTTTCCACGGCGGCTTTTCCCGATACCCCCACGCGGATTCCTTCGGGAAGTGTCAGAAAGCCTTGATTGATGCTTTGGCTGAAGGCGTAGAGCGAGCCGCGACACATTTTGCGCAGGATGTCGTTCATCTGCTCGGCGGATAGAATGACTCCCGTGGCATAGCTTTTTCCCTTGCAGGTCACAAAGGCTTGGCGACCGCCGTGTATGCGAAGCTCCTCCACCCAAGGAAGTCCCATCCGCTCCACGGCGTCGGGGAGATAGGGAGGAAGACATTCCGCAAGGGGAGATGGCAGAGGCGGCGTGCGTTTTTGAATACGAATCGATTGCATAGGTTGTCTGCTTCCTTTTTTACTTCACTATATGAGCTTTTGAAAAAAAGTAGAACATCTTTTTTTCCTTGCATAAGATATTAGCAAAAAAGAGTGGAGGAAGAGATCTATGACCATGAGAAGCACCAACGAGGATGCTTATTTTGCGGCTTCCAACAGCAGTCTCGGCTTTTACAGCTATTACGGGGAATGCTTTGACGCGCCCGACATCGGGCATCTGTACGCCATCAAGGGTGGCCCGGGCACGGGAAAAAGCCGTTTTATGAGAGAGGTTGCCCAATGCGCCGAGAGCTGTGGATGGAAATGCGAATACATCTACTGCTCCTCGGATCCCGATTCGCTGGATGGGATCATTCTTTCAAGAGGGGGCCAGAGGATCGGGCTGATGGATGCCACCGCTCCCCACGTTTACGAGCCCTCGCGACCCGGGGTGCGGGAGGATATGATCAATCTCGGTGATTTTTGGAGCATTGAGCTTCTCACAAAGAGAGCCGAGGAGATTGAGGCGTTGAGTCGCGCCAAGGGAGCGGCGTACCGCAAGGCATACCGCTATCTTGCCGCCATGGGGGATATGGAGGAGATCAAGACGGCAACCGTTGCTCCCTATCTGCGCAGGAGCGCACTTTGCCGTTACGTAGGGAAGCTGACCAAGGACGTTGAAAGAGGAAACGGCTTTTCCTCCCGTCCTGCGCTGATGCACTCGGTGGGAATGCGGGGCAGGGTTTCCTTAGACACCTATTTTGCCATGGCAAAAGAGATTTTTTTGGTGGAGGACTGTCGGGGTGCCGCGCAATATCTGATGGCGGAGGTGTTGCGGATCGCGTCGGAAAAGCAGACCCCTGTTCGCATCTCCCGTGATCCCATTTTCCCCGAACGCGTGGATGCGGTTTTCTTTTGCAAGGAAGGGCTTTTGTTTGCTTGTGACAGCGGAGAGCCCATTGCATATCCGCACCGCAGGATCTCTACACGCCGATTTGTGGATACCGCGGGCTTTGGAGCGGTTCGCTCTGCCTACAATTATGCCAACCGCATGAGCGAGGCGCTTCTTGAAGGCGCGGTGGAAGCCTTGGCGGAGGCGCGGCAGAGCCATTTCGCATTGGAGGAGATCTATATGGGAGCCATGGATTTTGATGCCAAGGAAAAATTTACAAAAAGCTTTTGTTCTGCGCTCTTTGGCTTGCAAAACGAATGACTTTGTGATACAATAAAGGAAGAATGATAAAAGAAAGTGAGTAAAGCATGAAGGTTGTACTCTTTACCCTCAACGGCTCCTGGTCTCATTCCTCTCTGGCGCTTCGTTGTCTGCGAGCGCCGTTGGAACGGGCGGGGCATGAGGTCTGTCTTTTGGAATATACCCTAAAGGATAGAACGTCCCACGTTCTGGAGGCTTTGTACGCTCAGCGTGCCGACGTTTACGGCTTTTCCTGTTACATTTGGAATCTGGAGCAGATGCTGACGCTGGGAGAAAATCTCAAGGCGCTTTTGCCTTCCTCCAAAATGATTTTGGGTGGTCCCGAGGTCTCCTATGCCACCGAGCGCTTTGACGGGATGGATTGGATGGATGCCATTCTTTGCGGAGAGGGGGAAGAGGAGCTTCCCGCTCTGTGTGAGGCGATTCGTGACGGAACGCCTTTTTCGCGCGTGATTTTCTGTCGCCCGCCCGCGGTGATGAGAGACGAGGGAATCCTTTACCGTGACGGGGAACAGGTTGGGAGCATTCTTTACTATGAATCCTCTCGCGGCTGTCCCTTTTCCTGCGCCTACTGTCTTTCCTCCGCCACCCACGGCGTTCGCATGAAGTCCGTGGAGCAGGTGATTGCCGATCTGGAGGCGTTTGAGCGGTTACAGGTTGCGCGTAAGATCATCAAGTTTGTTGACCGCACCTTCAATGCCGACGTGGGACGCGCCAACGCCATTTGGAAGGCGCTTCTTTCCGACCGCTTTACGGGGCAGTTTCACTTTGAGGTATGCGCCTCGCTGTTGAACGAGGAAAGCTTTGCGATTCTCTCCCAATTTCCCAAGGGGAAGCTTCGTTTGGAATTCGGGTTGCAAAGCACCAATGAAAGAACGCTTGCCGCCACCGCGCGCCACATTCGGGCGGATGCCGTCATTGATGCGGTCAGACGGGTTTGGAGCATGGGAAATATCCACGTGCATCTCGATCTCATCGCAGGGCTTCCTTATGAGGATTATCGGAGTTTTGCCAAATCCTTTGACGATGCTTACGGATGCTCACATCTTCTTCAGCTCGGCTTTTTGAAGCTTCTTTACGGAACGGCTTTGCGCGAGCGCGAGAGGGAATACGGCTACGTTGCTTTCACAAGGCCGCCTTATACGGTTCTGCAAAGCAAGTGGATCAGCTACGTCGAGATGCAAAGGCTCTTCCGCATTGCCGAGGTCATGGAGCGTTACTTGGAAAGCGAGCGATTTGCGCACACCCTGTGGTATCTTACCCCCATGATGGAGTCGCCCTTTGCCTTTTGGGAGGGGCTTAGCCTTTATCTTGAGCGCGAGGATGAACGCCCATTGCAAAAGATATCCCAGCCCGATGCTTTTCGGTATCTTTTGGGATACGCCAAGGAATTTTTTCCCGCTCTTGACGAGACCGCCCTGCGGCAGATGCTTTGTGCCGATTTTACAAAGGGAGAAAACAAAAATCCGCCGGCATTTTTGCGAGCGGATTAAGAGGAAAGTAATAGAAAAACAGCGTAACCGTGAAAATACATTCACAGCTACGCTGTTTTTCTATATTGAATTGCGATTTGATTATTTCAGCATACCGCCAAGAGTCTCTGCGGCGCTTGCGAGGGCGTCGGCAGTCTTGTCGGCATCGCGTCCGCCTGCCATTGCGTTGTCGGGACGTCCACCGCCCTTACCGCCGGTCACGGCTGCAACCGCGCCCACCAGCTTGCCTGCGTGTGCGCCTGCGGCTACTGCGTTCTTGCCTGCAACCGAGATAAAGTTCAGCTTGCCGTCGCCGCAGATGGCGAGAACGGCAACCACGTCGTCAAATCGCGCCTTGATCTCATCGGCAAGGCTTCTTGCCACGTCGATCTGCATATTGCCAAGGTTTGCGGCAACCAAACGAAGCGACTTTACTGCCACAGCGTTCTCCATAATGGCATCCAGCTTGGAGGCGGCAATCTTTGCGTTGAGGGCTTCGATCTCCTTCTTCATTGCCGAGAGCTCTGCCTGCATCGCATTTGCTTTCTTGGCGATCTCTGCGGTCTTTTGGATCTTGAGCTCCTTCGCAGTCTCGTTGATGAGGGCTTCGTTTGCCTTGATGAGCTTCATTACGCCAAGACCCGTGATACCCTCAATACGGCGTACGCCCGCGGATACCGAGGACTCGGAGGTGATCTTGAACAGACCCATCTTTGCGGTGTTGTCAAGGTGTGTACCGCCGCAAAGCTCGGTGGAGAAGGCACCCATCTTGACCATGCGAACCACAGAGCCGTACTTTTCACCGAAGAGCGCCATTGCGCCGTTCTTCTTTGCGGTTTCAATGTCGGTTTCCACGGTTTCGATAGGAAGTCCCACCAGAATATTGGCATTGACCAGATCCTCTACCTTTGCAAGCTCCTCAGAGGTGAGGGCGGCAAAGTGGGTAAAGTCAAAGCGAACGTGCTGATTGTCTACGTAGGAGCCTGCCTGCTCAACGTGAGAGCCAAGCACCTTGCGCAGAGCCGCCTGCAACAGATGGCAAGCAGAGTGGTTTCTCATGATTGCTATGCGGCGCATCTGATCGACCTCGGCGCGAACCACGTCGCCAACCTTGATGTCGCCGTTGACGATGGAGCAGAGGTGAATGTAAACGCCGTCCGACTTCTTGGTGTCGGTTACGCTGATCATGGTGTCGTTGTCGTAGATAGTACCCGTGTCACCAACCTGACCGCCGCCTTCACCGTAGAAGGGGGTTTTGTCAAGGATCACGGTGCAAAGTCCCTCGTTTGCAACCTCAACCGACTCATCGTCCACAAGGATGGCAAGCACCTTTGCGTCGTCGCAGGTGGTGCAGCCGTAGCCAACGAACTCGGTCTTGGGAAGCTCGGCAAGGAGGCTCTTGGAGGAGTCACTCCAGCCCGAAATATTGGCGCGAGCGCTTCTTGCGCGCTCCTTTTGCTGGGTCATGAGCTTTTTGAAGGTTTCCTCGTCAATATCCAGATTCTGCTCGCCTGCGATCTCACGCGTGAGGTCGATGGGGAAGCCGAAGGTATCGTAAAGCTTGAAGACCTCTTCGCCCGAAATGGTGTGGGCACCGTCCACCAGCGCGCGGCGGATCAGGTTGGAGAGGATAGAAAGACCGGCGTCAATGGTAGCGTCAAAGCGCTCCTCCTCCATGGCGATGACCTTGAGGATATAGTCC
Organism: Oscillospiraceae bacterium; assembly: GCA_015064315.1. GTDB lineage: Bacteria > Bacillota > Clostridia > Oscillospirales > CAG-272 > UMGS1865. The sequence goes on along the minus strand of SVSL01000003.1, from coordinate 49,929 downwards.
TTCTTTTCCTTGAGCTCGGGGTAAGCGTCCTGGCTCTCGCCAATGGCGATAACGCCCAGCTCGGGCAGGAAGGAGCGGTTTATGCCAAGGAGCTTTCCGTGACGGCAGGCGCGGCGCAGAATGCGGCGCAGAACGTAGCCGCGACCCTCGTTGGAGGGGATAACGCCGTCGGAGATCATAAAGGTTGCGGAGCGGATGTGGTCGGTGATGACGCGGATGGAGATATCGTTCTCCTTGTCGTCTCCATAGGTCTTGCCCGCAATGGCGCAAACGTTGTCCAGCACCTTGCGGATGGAGTCAACCTCGAACATATTGTCAACGCCCTGCATGACGCACGCCAGACGCTCCAGACCCATACCGGTATCAATGTTCTTCTGCGCCAGCTCCTCGTAGGTGCCGTCGCCCATGTTGTTGAACTGGGAGAATACGTTGTTCCAGATTTCCATAAAGCGGTCGCAGTCGCAGCCGGGCTTACAGTCGGGAGAGCCACAGCCGTACTTGATTCCGCGGTCAAAATAGATCTCGGAGCAGGGGCCGCAAGGGCCGGTGCCGTGCTCCCAGAAGTTATCAGCCTTGCCAAGGCGAACGATGTGAGCGGGATCTACGCCGATCTTGTTTGCCCAGATCTCGTATGCCTCCTCGTCCTCCTCGTAGATGGAGGGCCAGAGAAGATCCTTCGGAATTTCCAACGTCTCGGTCAAAAATTCCCAAGCCCACGGAATTGCCTCGTTCTTGAAGTAATCGCCAAAGGAGAAGTTACCCAGCATCTCAAAGAAGGTGCCGTGGCGAGCGGTGTGACCTACGCGCTCCAGGTCGGGAGTACGGATACACTTCTGACAGGTGGTAACGCGGGTGTGGGGGGGAACCTCCTCGCCCGTGAAGAACTTCTTCATGGGAGCCATGCCCGAGTTGATGAGCAACAGGGACTTATCGTTGATGGGAACCAACGGATAAGAGGGCAGGCGGAGGTGATCCTTGGATTCAAAGAAGGAGAGATATTTCTCTCTCAGATCGTTAAGAGATGTCCATTTCATGGTTATAAACGTCCTTTCGGTTTTCTCTTGAAAAAATCATTCATATTAGTATATCACAAAAACAAAAAACTGTCAATCACCTTTTGACAGTTTTTTTGGAAACTCACGCAAAAAAGGGAAGCCCCCGGGGGCTTCCCTTGATTGATCGGATAAATCAAAGCGTCTTCTTAAAGGTAGGACCGTAGGTAGCGCAAGCGCGGTAGTCCTGACCTTCCTTATCCATACCGAAGGCGTTCCAGCAAGCAGGACGGTAGATGTCCTCCTCGGGTACGTTGTGCATGCATACGGGGATGCGGAGCATGGAGCACATGGTGATCAGATCGGCACCGATGTGACCGTAGGAGATGGCACCGTGGTTGGCACCCCAGTTCATCATCACCTCGTAGGCGGTCTTGAAGGCAGAGCCCTCCTTGCCGTCACAGCGAGGCGCGAACCAGGTGCAGGGCCAAGTGGGATTGGTTCTTTCCATCAGAGTGTCGTTGACCTCCTTGGGCAGGTTGACCGTCCAACCCTCGGCGATCTGAAGCACGGGACCCAGACCCTTGACCATGTTCAAACGAATCATGGTGCAGGGGAATTCTGCATAAGTATCAAAGTGGCTGGAGAATCCGCCGCCGCGGAAGTTATCAAAGCCCGCCTCGCACCAAACGGTGGCGTCGGTCATCTTCTTGATGTCCTCCTCGGCAACCTCCCACCATCTCTTCATGGTAGCGTTTCCGTTCTCGTCGGTGCAAACGCCGGAAGCGTCAAGACAAGCGGCGCCCGAGTTGAGCAGGTGGATGATACCGTCGGACTCTGCTGCCTTGCCGGTGAGCTTGTAGCCGGTTACGCGCTCGGTAGCCTCGCCCGACCAGTAGGTACGAACGTCGGCAAAGATCTGTGCGCGATGGGTGAGAAGACGCATCATCAGCATACCCATGCCGTTGAGAACGTCATTCTCGGTAGCCAGCGTGAAGGGCTCGCGTGCGCCCTCGTAGTCAAAGGTGGAGGAGAGAAGTGCCTCGGGGTAGTCGCAGTTGGGCCAGTGGTCGGTCCACTGTCTCTGACCCTGGAAGCCGCCGACGATGGCGTTGTGTCCGATCTTTTCTTCCTCAAATTTATCGGGGAGATTGGGGTTGCCTGCCATCAGATCCTTGATGATGCAGTACATCTTAACCGTGAACTCCCACTGCTTTTCCTTTTCTTCCTTGGTAAACTTGATTCTGCGCTCCTCGCCAAGGAAGTTGACGCTTTCGGGATTGTCGTCGCGACCCTCCTTGCAGTGCTCACGGGTCCAAGCCAGCGCCTTTTGGAACTCTTCCTCGTTGTAGATGCCCTCTTCCATGCGGCGCAGGATCTCAACCTCGTCCACCGATTCAACACGCATACCAAAGTAGGATTCCAGCATATCCTGATCGATGATGGAGCCTGCGATACCCATGCACTGGGAACCGATCTGCAGGTAAGATTTGCCTCTCATGGTAGCAACGGCGATGGCTGCGCGACCAAAGCGGAGCAGCTTTTCCTTTACGTCCTCGGGAACCTCGTTGACCTGATCCAGATCCTGAACCTCATGACCGTAGATGCCAAAGGCGGGGAGTCCCTTTTGCGCGTGACCGGCGAGAACTGCGGCAAGGTAAACCGCGCCGGGACGCTCGGTGCCGTTAAAGCCCCATACGCCCTTGATGGTCATGGGATCCATGTCCATGGTCTCGGAGCCGTAGCACCAGCAGGAGGTAACGGAAAGGGTGATGGAAACGCCCTCCTTGCGGAATTTATCAGCGCAAGCGGCAGCCTCGGGAACACGTCCGATGCAGGTGTCAGCCAAAACGACCTTTACGGGCTCGCCGTTGGAATAGAACAGGTTTTCCTCAAACAGCTTCTTTGCGGCGTTTGCCATTGCCCAAACGGTGGGCTCAAGAGATTCGCGGAGCATCATGGGACCGCGGCGACCGTCAATGCAGGGACGGATACCAATAACGGGATAATCGCCAACATATCTGTTTTTCATAAATAAAATCCTCCTGAAAATATTGACATATCCGAAATAATATGATATGCTATTATTGTTATTATATCACATACAGATGGGATATTCTTGTAATATATCGCACTTTTATATAACAATATTCACTTTTTGGAGGAAGAATATGGATTATAAGGAACGAAGGATACACGGAGAGGAGGGCTTGCCCCTTTCCATGTACGATCAAACGGCACAAAGTCCGCGCTATCATATGAACTGTCACTGGCATCCCGAGCACGAGATCGTATACGTCAAAAGCGGCGTTCTGGAGCTTCGTCTCGGCGTGGGGGACGAGAGCATTCTGATGAAAAAGGGCGACGTGGTGTTTGTGCAGGGCGGTGTTCTTCATTCGGCGGTTCCCGTGGACTGTCACTACGTTTGCTTTGTGTTGGATCCTACCCGTATGCTTTCTCCGGAGGATGCCTGTGAGACGGTGATCCGCAGGATCGAAAAGGGAAAAATGAAGATCGAGCCCTTGGTGAGCCGAAAGCATCCCGAAATGACGGTGCTTTGCGAGGAGCTGTATCAGATTCTTGTGCACCGAGAGGAGGGCTTTGCTTTCTTTGTCAAGAGCATGATCCTTCGCTTTTTCGGATATCTTCTCAAATTTCAGCTTTATGAAAAGAATCCCTTGTCGGTTCCCGCCGAGGAGAAGAGTGCGGGACGCATGAAGTCGGTGCTCAATTACATCCGCAAGAATTACGGAAGGGAGATTGCGCTTTCCGAGCTGGCGGAGCTTTCCAATATGAGTCCCAATTATTTTTGCCGCTATTTTCGCAAGCTGACGGGGCAGACTCCCATCGAATATCTGATCACCTACCGTTTGGAATCGGCTTGCTATGCCCTGCGAAACACCGATCTCACGGTTACGGATATCACCTTTGCCTGCGGCTTCAACGACGTGAGCCACTTTATCAAAAGCTTCCGTCGTGCCTACGGGATGACTCCCAAGGCATATCGCGCCCAAAGTGACGGGAAATAAAGAAAAATTCGTCCGACAAAAGAGGGCGAAAAAATACAGAAATCGGCTCAAAAGGCAGTTGTTTTTCCTGCTTTTTGAGCCGATTTTTCTTTCTTTTCATTTTTTCTTGATTTTTTGGCAGAAAAAGTCTTTATTTTTCATACGGCTTTCGACCGTTTCCGCTCGGGGATTGGTGTAAAATAGAGTCGAAAGAAAAAAGACTGTGAAAGAACGTGGGAGTCTTGGCTCCAACGGTCGGAAAGGGAAAGAATGATGCAAGAAAACGTAAAGGAACGAGTGGAAAAAGAAAAGGAGGGCACGCTGCGTGACGTTACGGCTTGGCGCAAAAGATTGCGGTGGCTGATCGGAGAGCTTCTGTGGGGAGGCGCGGCATATCTGCTGGGGTGCGCGGTTCTGCCCTTTGGAGCGCGCCCCTTGGGACTCGGACTTTTATGCGCCGCGGGCGGACATACGCTCTCCACGCTGGCGGGCTTGATCCTATCGGTGCTGACCGATCTGCAAATGCCGGTTGTTTACATCTGTGTCTATTCGGCAGCCGCGCTGATCCGCTTTGCCGCAGGATTGCTTTTGGAGCATCCCGAGGCGCGTGTGGAGCTTCCCGAGAGCATTCGCAAAAAGCTTTACGGCGAAGCCGAGAAGGAGATCGATCTTGAAGAGACAGAGCGTGATGCACGAAAGGAAAGAAATCTGTTTCTTCAACGCATGAGGAATATCTTTACCGAAAATCTGCTCTTGCGCGTTTGCATTGCAACGGTGGCAGCTTTTGCGGTATCGCTTTGGCGGATCATTGCGGGGGGATTTCATTTTTATGATCTCTTCGGCGCGTCGGTCGCGCTCCTGATCACGCCTTTGTCGGTGATCGTATGGTCTGTCGTTTTGGGAAGGAAGCCGCAATATGCGGTGTTTTGCCGTATCTCCGAGGCGACGCTCGGCATTGCGTTGGTGTGGGCTTCAAGTGATTTTTTGTTGGGAGGCTTTCCCTTGGCGGTGATTCTTTCCATGGCATTCACCCTGTACACCTGTGCCACGCGAGGCGTTGTATTGGGCTCGGTTTTCGGCGTTTTGTTTGGAGTTGCCTATCTTCCGCTGTATGCGCCCTCCTTTTTGCTGGCATCGCTCCTGTTCTTTCTCATGAGAGAACAGAAGAAAACGCTCTCGGCAAGTGTTTTTTTGGCGGTTCTGGCGGCGTCGGCATGGGCACTTTATCCCGGAGGCGTGTTGAATGCCGTCAAATTTTTATCGGCAGGGCTTTTGGGAGGCGCGGCATTCTCTGTTTTGCAAAAGCTGGGGGGCGGTACGAACGTGCAGAGTGCCAAAAAAGAGAGCACATCCCTCTCGATGGATCAGACGCGGTACAGGGACTCCAACGAGCGATTTCGTGGGATCTCGGATGCCTTTGCCTCGCTTTCCGAAATGTTTTACAATCTGAGCGACCGCTTCCGACGCCCGGGAACGCTGGATCTGCGACAGATCTGCGACGGCGCCTTTGACAGTCACTGTCAGGATTGTCCCAACAAGACCATCTGCTGGGGGCTTGAATATCAGGAAACGCTGGGGGTGGTCAACATCCTGATCTCGCGATTGCACACTCGCGGCAGAGTGGAGAGAGGGCAGATCCCCGAGCATCTTTGCCGTCGGTGTGATTCCATGGATCTGATCCTTGATCAAATCAATCGGGACTGTGCCCGCTTGACGGGGGAAATGCTGCGGAACAACCGCACCGAGATCTTTGCCATGGATTACGAATCGGCGGCAAAGATCATCAACGATGCATTGGAGGAGGATGACGGGGAATATCGCTACGACGGCGAGCAGGAGCGGCAGGTGGCGGAGTATCTGCGCGACGCGGGGATCGCCGCGGGAAGTGTAACGGTGTACGGAAACCGCCGACGTCAGATTCTGGTTCGCAACGTCAACGTGGAAGGGGCAAAGGTGACCCCCGAAACCTTGCGAAGCGATCTTGGCGAGATGTGTGGCATGGAGCTGAGTCGCCCCGCATTCGAGGTGGAAAATCGGGTGACCACCATGACCTTGCAGGCAAAAAAGAAGATCGCGGTGCAGGCGGCAAAAAACAATCTTTGCGCCGATGGGGAGGTCAGCGGTGACACCATCAATCTGTTTTCCAACAAAAAAGACTATTTTTACGCGCTGATCAGCGACGGAATGGGCTCGGGCAAGGAAGCGGCGTTTACGTCCAATCTTTGTTCGGTATTCCTCGAAAAAATGCTCCGCGCCGGCAATCGCGCGGGAACCTCCCTGCGAATGCTGAACAATCTGATCTGCTCTCGGGAGGACAATAGCGCAAGGGAATGCTCCTCCACGGTGGATCTGATGGAGCTGGATCTGATGACGGCGGAAGCCTCCTTTATCAAGAGCGGTGCCGCGCCAAGCTTTATCGTTCGCGGAAAGGCGGTTCATCGCTTGCAGGTTGGAAGCGCCCCCATTGGGATCATCCGCACGGTGCAGACGCAGGCAACGCCCTTTCTGCTCAAGGAGGGGGACACGGTGGTGATGATCAGCGACGGGATCCAGCAGAATGACCCCGAGTGTGAGTGGCTGACCGAATATCTTACGGGGGCATCGGAGCAGTCTCCCGAGGAGATCGTTTACAGAATCTGTCTCCATGCCGCCAATACCGATACCCGCGACGATTGCTCAGCCGTGGCGATCCGGATCCTTTCGGCGGATCAGACCGAAAACTAAAAGAGGACCAAACGGCGTTGCCGTTTGGTCCTTTTTTTAAGTCATATTGGGATAACGATTGACGATTTTGTGATTCGACCAGGGGAGTCCCTCCTGAATGGCGGAGATCGCGTCGGTGTAGAGGGCAAAGAGACGGTCACTCAGGGATTCGTTTTCGTCGGATACCAGCATGGCACCGAGATAATAGACGGCTGCAGGAACGAAGACCTCATGAAGAGGGAAGCGTTCGCTCAGCGGCACAACGGATTTGGGCGAAAAGTCTGTTTCTGTCAGGCTGTTTGCCTTGCAGTATTTTTTGTTGATGCCGGCACACTCGGAGCAGAAGGCGGCAAGAATATATTCCGCGCGCTCCTCGTAGTCCATGTTGGTGTTTTCGTCGGTTTCCGAAACGATCCGCAAAGCCGAATCATACAACTCACGGTAGGTCATACGTCACCTCGATTATTCGTCGTAGTTGTTTTCGTAGGGAGAAATGGGAAGGTTCAGGTTCAGGACGGCGATCTCGTAGGGGTAAACCACCTTTGCGCCAAACAGGTAAAGTCCCTTTACCGCATCCGCAAATCTCAGCTCGGGACGGTATGCCTCAATCTCGGAAAGCTGCTCTGCAAAGGCAATGGCGCGCTTGGAACGGAGCAGACATCTGTGCGTGTTGAGGCCATCGTATTTGCTATAATAGATGTTGTTGGAAACGTAGACCTTGCAACCGAACAGATTTCCGATGAATCCCTTTTCCAAAACGTCGTGATTGTCACCGGCAATCGCGAGCTTGGTCTTGAGAATATGAGTCGCCACCTCGGGAGATACCTCAATTACAAGATCATCGGGCTCAACGTTACTTCTTAGCATCATCTGGGCGCGTACTGCAAGAATCACGTCGATGATTTCCTCTCCGCTTGTAATCTCATAATCACCTCCCAGCTCAGTAGATCCAACCAGATTGAAGATGTAGCGATCTGCCTCGTTTGCCAGTGCGCTGGCTGCCTTTTTCAGCGCGGCACTCATCAAGGAGGGGCTGGACTGTACGCGGTTGATGTCATCGATCTGGAAATTGAAGTACTTTGCCTGATTGATGACAAGCTCCTGTACGTCGGTGGAGAGCGACTCGGGAGCAGACATATTGGTGTCCTTCTGGTAGTTGGAGACTCTTACGTTGGAAAGTCCGCCAATCTTTACCACGTTGCCTTTTTCCTTAATGTCGCCTTCAAACTCACGGGTGCAGTGGGCAACGCCAACGTACTGCTTTTCCAGATCCTGAAGAAGATGCTCGCTCCAAACAGCGGGAATAAAATTTGTAATAGCCATAATTTTTAAAATCCTTTCTGAAATAAAATGTTGTTAGCTTCAGTGCCATTTTTGCATGGACTGAATGATTTTTTGATAGTTCGCGCGAATTTCGCTTTGCGACATGGCGCGAACCTCTGCGGGGGAAAAATAATCGGATTGTGTGGGCTCCAGCGCACCGGAGGATCGGAATGCGTTTTGCGTATTGGAGATCGCCGCGGCACGCGCGGTGTGCTCCTGCCGTCTTCTTTCCAACGCATAGGCGGCGGCAATGGGAATTCCTTTTTGCACGTCAGCCCACACACGGTCCTCTAAGGAGGACAGAGGCGTGTTGGGGTACAGTGTGTTGAATTCTTCAAATTCTGCGCTGATCTGCTCCAAGCGAGCATCCTTGTGTGCCAGCTGCTCGCGCAGAGCCTTCAGTTCATTTCGCAATCGCTCAAGCTCTCCTGACGCGTCCTGCTCATCGCCTTTGCGATCAGGATCAGGATCCTGATCGGGATTCTCAGAAAGAGAAGAATCTTCAACAGCTTCTTCAAAAAGCTCTTCACATGTCTCACCTCTTTTCGTTGCTTGGGTGGGAGGGATTTCTGTGGGGATTGCTTCCTCAACCTGTGAAGGTGTCGAATGGCATTCCGTCTGATCCGACGGCTCTTGCATTGCTTCAACCAGTTCTTCATTCATTTTGCATCGTTCCTTTCTCATGGATTTTTTGAATCAGCGCTTCGCGATTCGTAATGCTTCCCGCAGGGAGAAGCTCCAAGTATTGCTCCACGCTCAGATACTGCTTTTCCAGCAGCTTGTCGAGAAGCGTTACCGTAGCCGAGGCAGAGAACTGTCCGGCATCCTCCAGCTCCGCGGTGGCACGCAGAAGCTCCTGACGAAGCAACGCGTAGTCAACGTGATCGGCTTCAACGCCGTTCTCACCGATGACTGCCAGAAGACGCTCCTGCGGACAGTAGGTACAAAGCATATCCGCCCAGATGGTAGCAAGCTCTCCAATGCATTTGCAGAAGTTTGCCTTTACCTGTAACAGGGAGATCTGCGATACCTTTTGCAGGGCAAGGATCGCACTGGTGTTGTGCGCCTCCTCGTTGCCCAACGCCGAGTCGGTGGCGCCCATCATATCCTTGGTAGTATCAATGACGTTGGAGATCAGATCCAGGTATCCCTCCTGCATACTGCCAACGCCAACCACGGATACCGCATCGGCAACGTTGCCGCCGCCCATGGCGGCAATGGCTTCTCCAACCTCGTTGGACCATTCGGGAATTCTGGATTTGTCATAGATGATCTTGGAGAACGCCGTGTCGCTCATGTGCTTCATTGCCATGGCATAGGCGGTGTTGATATACTTCTGATTGGCAATGAGATCGCTGACGGGGGAGAAGCCGTGGAAGCTGTTTTTGGTTCCGTGCCAGTTAAAATAGGCAACGGGATAGTACTTGAGTCCGGTTCGCACCTTTTTGATCAGACAGTTTTTGGTGGATTTTTCAAAGACCACCTCACCGCCGTCCCGATAAAAGCAGATCAGATAGGTTGCCTTTTCACACCCGATCTGCTCTGCTGAAAGACCGTTGTCAAAGGCACCGTCAAGATCACTGTCCGGAACGATATGCAGCAAATCCTCTTCCGTTCTTCCCGCATCGCGGGCTTCGTTCCGAAGTGCCTCCACCGTAGCTCTTCCCGAGAGAATGATATAATCCTGGGATTGCAGATCGGCGCGGTTGACGTCGGCTACGAAAAGATTGACGTTGTCCAAAAGATCGGTGCGGATGTCCCCCAGAAAGGGTTGCCCGTTTTGATGTTGGGCGTCCCACCAGCAGTAGAATACACCGTCTCCCGAGATTGCCGCATCCATGAGCGCCTGATAGGAGAGCGCGTTCATCTGATTCTGCTTCCAGCGGTAGGAGGCGTTTTTACTGAGCAGCGTCAGTCCGTTTTGAACGGTGGCGCGAAGACTCGCGTTGTCGATAAAGGGAAGCTTGTCGTCGGTGTAGGTTACGGTGAGCCGCTCGGGGGCTACGGCGCAGACCAGATAGTCGGTGATGCGACGGGTCAGATTGAACACCGGATGGGGAAGATCCGCGTTGCTTCCCGACCACTGATCTCCTCGGTAAAAGCGCTCGTTTCTTCTTACGGTCTCGTAAAGTCCGATGCGGCGCTTGTGTTCCTTTCCTGCTTCGTACTGTTTCCATGTTTTTTCAATAGAAAATTCCATATTACTCCTTTCTCAGAGAGTGGTAAAGAAATTTGCCTCGTGAATTTTAGAGGCACGGTTGCCTATGCAGGTGATCCGATAACGGAAAAATCGAAAACGGCCGGGGGCAAAGCGAACGTCGAGAACGGAGGGGGCGTTTCTGTTTTTGCCTTCCAATAAAAAGCTTCGAAGCATATTTTCGGTTTCCAGATCCAATTGCAGATCCGAGCCGTCGGTGGTGGCGGAAATAACGACTCGCAAGGCTCTTTTGATAGCGGAGGCAGAATCAAAGCTCATGTAATTGCTTTGATAGTAGGCATTGAAATCCGTTCCGCCGTCGTTGCCGAGTCCTTCCTCAAATATACGCAGATCCTTTTCCGCCCCAAACAGAATTTTTCCTTGATAGAATGCGAAGAAGAGCGCGCGGATTCCATCAAAGCAATACCATTCCTCCAATTCCGCGTTCCAGATCCAGACAATTCCCTCGTTGTATTTGGAGGTGTCCATGACCCAAAGCTCCTGCTTGACGTTGTCCCAGAAGAATACCGTGCTTTCCGAAAGATTTTTGCTCCAAGTTGTTCCAAGTGCTTCGGAAAGGTTACTCACCGAAAGACTGTCGGGATCGGATGCGGTAGCGTGTAAGCGACAGACGCCACGCGCGTTCAATACAATAACGTCGTTTCCGATTTGTGCCGTCGCATCCTTTGCGCTGCAGCCGAGATCGGAAAGCACGGGATAGGAGTAGAGTTGATCCCGGTCAATACTGATGCTGTGGGTCTCTTTTGTGGTAAACGCCAGGAGGCGATCGAAGTTTGGCGTGATTGCTGTTACGGGGTGATCGGTGTCACCGATCAAAAGCATCTGGCTTTGCGTGCAATACAGAGGATCGCAATCGGAATAGAAAACCGAGCAGGCGGCGAGCATAATGTCGCTGACACTTGTGGTTCCGAAGATTCTGTATCCTTGAGGCGCGCCGTAGAGAAAGAGCTGCTCCAGGGCTCCGTTGCGGTACAGGCAGCCCCTTGTGACGCGATGCAGCTGTTGATTCAGTGCGTTGGTACCGCTGATCGTCATGGCGACCTCCACCGAGTCTCCCGCGGCTGCGGAGGGAAGGGTAAAGCTATCGCTGCCGGGCGTAAAGGTATAGGCAGTGGTTCTTTGGTTGTTTACCCGTACGCTGTCCAATGAGGAGGCAAAAAAGGGAAGTGTAAAGCTTTTTTCTCCCCTTGCGTTCAGATAGTGGATGCGGAGATTTTGATTCATCAGGTTGAGGGGCTCGTTGACGTCGCCCATTTGGGTGGGATGCCAGTTGCGCCCGTACAAGGGAACGTAGCCTCTTGCCAAAATGAAGCTCTCGGTGTCGGTGTCAAACACGCGGATCGTATCGCCGTCCGGCAGATAGAGCCTGTCGTTGTATCGCAAAAAGTGGATTTGTCCCTCTGTGGTGTTCAGCAAGCCGATCAGAACGGAATTTTGGGTGTCATACACCCGATAGAGATTTTTTCCGGCTACCGCAAAGACGTAATATTCGTCGTTAAGGGTACCTTCCCAAAAGCCTCTTAAAGGGTCGGAGAAGCTTTTCCACAGCCTCCATCCGCTTCTCTTTTCCAAAGAGCCGTCGGAGGTGATCCGTAAATTGCGGATATCCGAGGCACTTTCGCCGTTTTTGGAGAGCCCTTCCCGCATACCGCCAAAGGAGCTGACTCGATGTTTTGCATAGGCTTTTTCAATTTTGATTTTTGACATAGTTTTTTCCTTTCAAAGAATGCATGGGATTGGCGCTTTGCGCTGCACAGAACACAGGAAGGATCAATCCGAAAAAAGCCTGCTTGGCTTTTTGGGAAACCGGAAATTGCGATCGGGCGCGTCACGCTCCTCCCACGGGCGATTGCGACTCATAACGGCATATCGAAGTGCCTCGGGGGCATGGGTGATCTCGTGTGGGGAGTCCGAGGCATCCTCGATTCGAAGCGCGTCGCAAAGAAGGGCGGGCAGGGAACGGATCAGCGTTTTGCAGTCGGAGGAGATTCGGAGTGCGGGCGATTCTTGAGAGGAGTTGAGATACTCCCTTAGGATGCGCCATCCCGGGACGCGACGGTTATCCGCCGCCTGCATGGGGGGCATCCCGTAAACGCCTTGCATGACTTCAAATCCGCTTCTTCCGGTATCCTGCCGTCGGTTCCAGAGATCGGGGGAGGAAACGATGTATTCAACCTCATATCCACGGCAGAGTGCTGCCACACGCTCTGCCGCCTCCCGTAAGGTAAGCCCCGGGATACAGACCTCGTTGATGACAAAGAGATTGCCGCCGCGGTCAATGCCCAGAAGGAGTGCCGCCAGCATATCAAAGCCGTAATCCATTGCCGCAAAATAACGCAAGGGAGAGGGAATCGCTTCCTTGGCAACCACGTGAAGCTCTTGACGGAATTCGGGAAAAAACTGTCCCTCAAATACGTCCCATCTGCCGTAGAGCCAGGCATCCTTCAGCTTTTTGGGCAAGGATTCCAGCTGCTTTACGTAAGCGGGGTCGGCTTTGAGCAGCACGGGATTGTCATAAACAAGAGCGGGGATAAAGCAATAGTCCTCGGCGTTTTCATCCGAGCGGTATTCCCGATCCACAAAGAGTCTTTTGACCCACCCGTGACCGATGCCACCCGGATTGCAGGTCAGGTACATTCTTCTTGGAACGTCACCAACGCCTCGCAGACAGGCCTTAAAAATAGAAAACTGATATTCGCTCAGTTGCGTTGCCTCGTCGATGGCGATGATGTCGTATTCCTGTCCCTGATACCGCAATGCGTCGCGGTCACAGGCGCAAAAGCCCAATGCGATCACGCTTCCGTTTGGGAACCGGAAAAGCTTTTCTCCCTCGTGCCAGCAGACTGCGTCGCCGTATTCCTCCAGAATGGGACGAACGTGATTTGCCTTCAATTCCCCCAGGGAACGTCTGACCAATAAGCAGTGGATTCCGGCATAGCGCAGGCAGAGCCCTACGAGCTTGCGCCGAAGCGCCCAGGATTTTCCGCCACCGCGAGCACCGCCGTAGGCGGTATAGCGGGCACGGGAGGCGAAAAAGAGCTTTTGGCGCTCATTGGGCTTGCCTCGGATCCGTCGCGTTTTTGAGGGGATCCTCATGAGCCGTCCTCCAGAATATCGTGCTCGAAGATCAACCGAAGCTGATCTCCTCCTGACACGGCGCTTTTATCGGGAGTAGGCTCGGCGCGCCAGATGCGTTGCTTGAGGTAGGCGGTCAGCACCGAGGCGGATAGATCGGAATTCAGCGCTTCATCTTCCAAAACGGTGCAGATTCGATCATGAAGCTCGGGGCTTGATTGCTTGAGAAGCTCCATTTCCGTGCTTCCCCAATTCATGTGACGGCAAAAGCCCGCCAGATTGGGGAAGGGGACCGCCGCATTCTTGCGCTCCTCCGTGGGGGGCGGACGGCAGCTTTGCAGATATTGGTCTAATTGCTCAAGAAGCTCCGCTTCGGTCACCGCGCTTTCCAAAGTGACCTGACGGTCTTCCTGCTTTTCATGATTCACACCAAGGTTATCACCTCCTTTTTGCATCCTTATGTGTTCTGTGCAACAAGATTTTAGCATTCCTGTTTGTGCCAACCGTGTCATTTTGTGCCAAGGTGTGCCACCGAATCTGAAGCTGTCGCAAAAAAACGAAGAAACAGGGGCGCACCCGAAAGAGCGTTTTTCTCTACCGACAGAAAAACAGAAACCGCAGATTGATTTTCTGCGGTTTTTATGCTATAATTAGGGTGTGCAATCGGAACGATCCATCTACGGTAAATGTAAGCGATAAATAAGAATTTGGAAAATATGGGAGGTAGGAAAATGGAAGCTATTGAACTTCAAAAAGTAGATAAGGGAACTCCTTTGGCAGATGACTTGCTGAACTTTGTAAAGAACTTCTCTTGGCTGGATGTAAAAGAGCATACGGTGAGAGTGCTTGAAAATTGGGAATTCGAAGCATGGGAAACTCCGTTCGTAGCAATAGCGAATGAAAAAATTGTTGGAATGGTGACCATCATGAAATCCGACTATTATCCTTTGCCCCGGATTTTTCCTTGGATATCGACCCTTTTTGTGAGCGAGGAATATCGTGGCAATCGAATAGGCGGAAGACTCATCGAGTTTGCCAACCGGTATGCCAAAGAGATTGGGTTTGAAAAGACCTATATTCCAACGGAACACATAGGCTTATACGAGAAATACGGCTATTGCTATGTTAAAGATATCGTAAATTACGGGAACGGAATTGACCGTTTGTATGTTAAAGAATTATCTTGATTCTGTTCTCCAAATTCCAATTTGTTGAGAATATTGATGCATCAATCAACAAAAGTCTCCTTTACACAAGGGAGGCTTTTCGTTATATCATTTCTCCGCTAAGAATGCAGAGAAGAGTGAAAGCCTTTCTTTTTGTGAAAATTTTTATCTCCTCCCTAAATCCCGTAACTTCGACAGGGCGAATGTGATATGATAAGGACAACCCAAAAAAGAAAGGAGTTTTTTACTTATGAAGAAAACCTTGGCAGTCTGTTGCATTTTTTGCGCGCTTTTATGCGGCTGCTCCGCACAAAAAGCAGACGGCGCGGCGGGGACGGAAGAGCTGCAAGCGCCAACGTTCCTTTTGGATGCCGAGAGCGGCTCCGACCGTATCGCGCTGGATGCGGCACAGAGCAAAATTGTGTATTACGAGGGACTTTTGGGAGAGCTTCAGCAGGAGATCCTTGACCTGAAGACCCAGCTCTACACCAATCGGGTGGAATACGAATCGCAGATCTCTGATTTGAAGGGGAACGGAGCAGCTGAAGCACTTCCCTCGGAGTCGCTGTTCGAATACACAAAAAAGGATGGGAAAGCCATTTTGACCGCTTATAGGGGAAATGCCTCGGAGGTGCGGATCCCCGCCACTCTGGACGGCTATCCCGTGGTAGCCATTGCCGATAGAGCGTTTGAGAACAACACGGTGCTTGCTTCCGTTGTGATTCCGTCGGGCGTGAAGGAGATTGGATGGTTTGCTTTTTCGGGCTGTGTGTTCCTCACCGACGTCACGCTTCCCGCGAGCCTGCAAAGCGTGGAATACGGCGCCTTTGAAAATTGCAGCGCGGCGCTTACCATTCGTTGTCCCGTGGGCTCTTACGCGCAGGTCTATGCAAGAAGCTACGGATTTCGAACCGTAAGCTAAAAAAACAGAGGATCGAACAAACCTTGTTCGGTCCTCTGCTTTTTTACGTCAATTTCAAAATCAATTTATTTACAAAAGGGATTTTTAAGATGAGAAAGAACAAAAACGAGCCACCCGCGTTCAGGATCAGATCGTCCACGTCACAGGAGCCGATCATGAAACAAAATTGAAGGGCTTCGATCAGGAGCACCCATAGCATTGCCGTTGGCAAAAAGCGATACCATTTGGCTTGCGAGGGGAAAAAGTATGGGAGAAAGAAGGCCAGCGGTGCCAGCGCCAAGATGTTTCCAAGCAGATTCAAAAGCGTGTAATAAGCGCTGATGTAGCCCCTCAAAAAGCCCTTGATATAAACGTGATAGATACTGCGGAAGGGAACGAGATTGACAAACCTTTCTCTGTAAGCCTGCCGTGTTTTCTCAATGGAGGTGTAAACCGAATTTTGCCCTCTTCCCATAGAGGGATCCAAAAGCGTCAGCGAGAGCAAAAGATAGAGGTACAGAAGGAAGAAAAGGAAAAAGAGCCTCTTCAAAATCCTTTTGTCCCCCGTTCTTTTGGAAAAGAGATAGCCGCCCACGTAGAAAAGCAGGCAGTTCACCGCCAAAAGGATTGCGCGCGTGATGGGAAACTGGTCGTTGCGCATCACGATTTCATGCACTATAAACGCAACAAGATTGAGTACAGCAGCCGTCAGAATCCAAAGATCAACACAGAAAAAACAGGACTTTTTCGATTGCATTTTCCAAAACCGCCTCCTTTCCAAAAAACTTGACCGCAGTCAACAGTATATCATAAAAGCTTTCAAAAGTCCATAGAAAAGCAGGATTTCTCAAAAAAGTTTTCTTCAAAATTTATTACAACCGCTTTATTCTCAAAAGATTTTCCATTTGGGGTTTACAAAGTCCCAAAGGTGTGTTATAATATCCCAGAATAGGATCATTTTTGAAACCCGAGATTGAAAAAAGGATTACCATGAAGCTTACCTACCGTTCTACCATGCTCGCCTGCTATAACGGCTACATTACGCAGGCAATCTGTATCAATTTGGCACCGTTGTTGTATCTCACCTTTCAGCGCAGCTATGGGCTGACGATTGGACAGATCAGCTTGCTTATTGCCGTTAATTTTGCCGTTCAGCTTGCCATTGATCTGGTGGCATCGTTGTTTGCAAGAAGCATGAATCTGCGTCTTTGCATTGTGTTTGCCCACTTTTCGTCGGTGCTGGGACTGATGGGATTGGCTGTCTTTCCCGAGATCATGCCGCCTCTTTGGGGCTTGCTTCTTGCCGAGGCATTGCTCGGCGTTGGCGGCGGCTTTACCGAGGTTGTGATCAGCCCTTTGATGGAGGCGTGTCCCACCGAGGGAAAATCGGGAAATATGAGTCTGCTCCACTCCTTCTATTGCTGGGGACAGGCAGGTGTCGTGCTTTTTTCGGGCATCTTTTTCCACTTTTTTAACATTGATACCTATTGGCAATATCTGCCCTTTTTCTGGGCGATCGTTCCCTTTATGGGAGCCATTGCGTTTTGCTTTGTTCCCATTTATAAATTGCCCTCCGATGAAACCAAAGCAAAGGAGGGAAGCGTGCGCGGTCTGTTCGCAAATCCCTTGTTCATCAGCTTCCTTTTGATGATGCTTTGCGCAGGCGCCTCGGAAATGATCATGAGCCAATGGGCGTCCAATTTCGTAGAATCCGCCCTTGGCGTTGAAAAGAGCCTTGGTGATCTGCTGGGTCCCTGCATGTTCGCGCTTATGATGGCGCTGTGTCGTGTATTTTATGGAAAATTCAGCGAGCGCATCCATTTGAAGAGGATGATGCTCGGAAGCTGCTTCCTTTGTATTGTCGCCTATCTCTTGGCGGCGTTTGCCCCTCATCCCGCTCTTTCACTTGTGGGATGCGCCCTTTGTGGCTTCAGCGTGGGAATCTTTTGGCCGGGAACCTTGAGCTATGCTTCGTCCAAACTTCCGGGCGCCAGTCTTGCCATGTTCGCGCTGCTTGCGGTGGCGGGAGATTCCGGATGCTTGATCGGACCGCCTTTGGCAGGCTCAGTGGCGGGATTTTTCGCGGGAGAGCTGCGCTATGCCTTCCTGTTTGCGCTGATTTTTCCCATCATCAATATTGTTGTTCTCCTTTGGGGAAGAAAACAAAAAAGGAATGACGGTAAGCCTTCATGACCACCTTGATTTTCGTCCGTCACGGGCAAAGCACCTCCAATCTACTCCGCGTATTTGCGGGACAAATGGATTTTGACCTGACCGAGCTGGGGCTCCGCCAGGCAGAAAAGATCGCAACGTTTTTGAAAAGGAGCTTTTCTCTGGATGCCATCTATTCCAGCGATCTGAAGCGTGCCATGCAAACGGCGGCACCCGCCGCCGCGCTGTACGGCTTGGAGATCATTCCCACGCCAGAGCTGCGCGAGCGATCCGTGGGCGTTTGGGAGGGAAAAACCAACAAGGAAATTGCGGCACAGTTCCCCGAGCTGTATCGACGCTGGTTAAAGCGTGACGGCAGTTATCCAAAGGGGGCTGAGAGCCCCGAGGCGTACAGAACGAGAGCGCTCCTTGCGCAACAACGGATTCTTGCGCAAAATCAGGGAAAGACCGTTGCCGTTTATACCCATGCGGGGATTATCAACGCTTTGGCAGATATTTGGAAAAAGACCCTGCCCGCGCTTTGCGAGATTGCGGTATTTGAAAATTCTTCCATTACCGCTTTGGAATTTGACGACGAGGGAATTGCCCGTCGCGTTGTATTGAAAAACTATCAGGATCATTTGGGGGATGACGTTACCGTACTGCCCCAAGGACTGCTTTGAAAGGAGAACCTCTTATGACAACGGTAATTCTCGTCCGTCACGGACAAAGTGTAGGAAATCTGTTGGGCATGTGTTGCGGACAAAAGGATTATCCGCTGACCGAACAAGGACTCGAGCAGGCAAGAATGACGGGAGAATATCTGAGGGCGCATTACCATATTGATCATATCTACGCCAGCTCGCTGACGCGTACCATGCAAACCGCCGCTCCCACTGCGGAAGCCTTTGGCTTGGAGACGATCCCTTCGGATGCGCTCAAGGAAATGAGCGGTGGAATTCTGGAGGGCGTCTCCAAAAAGGAAATTTTTGAGAATAAGGAATACTATGAGATTCACTGTACGTGGAACGACACCGAGGATTTTTGTCCCGAGGGCGGTGAAACAAAGCGTCAGATGCGCGAGCGTGTTTTAGCCTTTTTGGAAGAGCTGATTCAAAAGCATAAGGGAGAGTGCATTGCGCTCTTCAGCCACTGGGGACCCCTTTTCAGTATTTGCCAATCATGGGACGACCCCAATCATGCGGAAAAACGAATCTGCAACATGGAGGACGGAACCCTCCGCATTCCCAATTCTTCAATCACTGTGGCAGAGCTTGATGACGACGGAACCCTTCTGCGTGTCAAAGAGCTTGGATACAATGCCCATCTTGGATCGATTGTGTCGGATAGTATAAAGGGGCTTGTATAATTTGTTTTTTACAGGAGGAAGAGACTTTGACAACCTTGATTTTGGTTCGACACGGACAAAGCACGGGAAATCTGATGGGTGTCTATTGCGGACAGATTGATTTTCCTTTATCCGATCTCGGCTTTGCGCAGGCAGAGCAAACGGGAAAGTATATCAAAGAGAACTATTCCATCGATACCGTCTATGCCAGCGATCTGAAGCGCGCCATACAAACGGCAGAGCCTACGGCACGGGCGTTTGGCTTGGAAACGATTCCCGACGCTGATCTGCGCGAGATCTGTGTGGGAGAATGGCAGGGGCAGAATGCTGATCTGATCTTTCGGACAAGAGCAGAGGAAATGACTCGATGGAGGACCGATTCGAGCTACGCTCCCAAAGGCGGAGAAAGCTTTGGAGAGCTGCGGATTCGGATCAATCGTTTTTTGGACCGCGTACTGGAAGCAAATCGGGATCAAACGGTTGCCGTGTTCGCACACGCCGGTACCATAGGCACAATTCTGGCAAGGTGTATTCCCAATAGAGAGGAACGCCTCGCGTTGGTAAAAAACGGGGATTTCGAAAACGCGTCGGTCACCGTACTGCGCTTTTGCGGACGTGATTACGCGGACTATCTTTTGGTTGGCTACGAGGGACATTTGATGGAACTTTCCAGCCATACGGACGGAAACGTCGTATAACCAAGGAGCTTTTATGACTACACTTATTTTTATTCGCCATGCGCAAAGCGAGGGGAACCACTTGGGCGTTTGCAGCGGACAGCTTGATTATCCTTTGGTTGAAGAGGGCTTTTCTCAAGCCGAGAGGACTGCCGCCTATCTGCGAGAACATTATTCCATAGATGCGATCTATGCAAGTGATCTTTGCAGAACGGTCCAGACCGCCCGCCCAACGGCAGATGCCTTTGGATTGGATATCGTGACCGACCGCCGTTTGCGGGAGGCTTACGTGGGAGCTTGGGAAGGGCAGAAGTGGAAGGAGCTTGAGCAAAAGTATCCGCAGATATTCCCATTCTGGATGCGCTTTCAGATGGATCGAAGCGATCCTCGTCCCGAGGGAGCCGAATGCCGCGAGGAGATCGTAGAACGTGTAGAAGCGGCGATACGGGATATCGTTATCACTCATCCGGATCAATGCGTGGCGATATTCTGCCATGGCAGGATGCTCCGCGCTTTGAGCGATACCTGGAAAGAGAAAAGCCCCGTGCTTGCCGAGGAAATGAAACGGCGGAACATCAACGGATTTCAAAGCTGCTCGGTTACGGTGGCGGAGTATGACAATGAGGCGCGTTTTATGCGGGTTCCTCTTTGCCATTACCGAGGCTTTTTGCAGGAAGCGCCGCACACAAAGATCAACGAATGACTTTCTGAACCGTAATTGTAAACAAAAATATGGGAAAATTGTCAAAATCAGATGCCGAAACACGCCAAGTTTCGGCATCTTTTTTTGTTGAAGATTGACAGATTTTTATGGTATACTGTTAGCATCGAAAAAGAATAGGAGATTTTTTATGAAAGCAGTATTGAAAAAGTACGCAAAACGGTATTTTATTGATGCCATGGGCGCGATGGCGCTTGGCTTGTTTGCCTCGCTCCTCATAGGCACCATCTTCAACGCGCTGGGAATGATTCCCGGACTTTCGATCCTCACCAAGATCGGTAAGGGCGCGCAGGGCGTAGCCGGACCTGCCATGGCGGTTGCCATTGCGGTTTCTCTCAAGGCGTCTCCCTTGGTGGTTTATTCCTGCGCGGCGGTTGGTGCTCTTGCCAACACCAGCGGCGGTGCGGGCGGTCCCTTGGCGGTGCTTTTCATTGCCATCATTGCCGCAGAGGTTGGTATGCTGGTTTCCAAGAAGACCAAGATCGACATTCTGGTAACGCCTTTTGTAACACTTCTCGTGGGCGGCTTGCTCAGCATCTGGTGCGCGCCTTACATTGGAGAGGCGGTGGGGCTCATCAGCGATCTGATCGCTTTTGCCATGACCCAACAGCCCCTTGTTATGGGCATTTTGGTGTCCATGATCGTTGGTATCGCCCTGACCCTGCCCATCAGCTCGGCGGCGATCTGCGCGGCGCTTGGACTCTCTGCGGTATCCGTAGCGGCGGCTACCGATCCTTCCTCTGCTACGGGTCTTGCCATGGCAGGCGGTGCGGCGGTTGCGGGCTGCTGTGCGCAGATGGTAGGCTTTGCCGTTATGAGCTTTAAGGAAAATAAATGGGGCGGTTTGGTATCCCAAGGAATCGGAACCAGTATGCTGCAAATGCCCAACATCATTCACAATCCTCGCATTTGGATTCCCACCATTCTGACCTCCGCTATCACGGGACCGCTTGCAACCTGCGTGTTCAAGATGCAGATGTACGGAGAAGCCATCAACTCGGGCATGGGAACCTGCGGATTGCTCGGACCCATCGGAATCGTTCTCGGATGGTTCAGCGATGCCTACAAGACGGCAGTCGGTGCCGTGGGCGCTATGGATTGGATCGGACTTGCGCTGATCTGCTTCATCCTGCCCGCCGGTCTGACTCTGCTTTTCAGCGAGCTTCTGTATAAGATCAAGTGGATCAAGCCCGGAGATCTGACGCTTCCCGAATGATCCTTTTCCAAACCGGCGCCCTGCACGGCAACGTGCAGGGCGCTTCAGACTGTAGACCAAAGCAACGAAATCGCAAAAGGAAACAACCCCTCCGTCAGCCTTCGGCTGCCACCTCCCCTTACACAGGAGAGTTTTTCTTATTCCATTCTTTTGTGCAAGTTTTTCTTAGGAGACAGCTTTTGTCATTTTCTTAAAAAGCAATGTTCACATAAAGGTAAATAGAAATTTGTGCATTTCTACGAATTTGCCAAAACTTTTTGCTTTCAATTGACAATCAACGAAGATTATGATAAAATATAGTTCAATACTTCAGAAAAAACGGAGATATGCTCGAAAATGAAGAAAAATCTTATCACAGCCGTCGTTTTTATCATTGTCGCAGGTCTTTTGGCTGCAGGTTCTTTTTTTCTTGTGGGGCTTTTGACATTCCGTCGCTCCGAAGAGGCACCGGAGGCAGAGGCAGCAGACACCGCCAAGGATCCTTACGCCTTTTTTGATAAGCCCTCCTTTTCGGGCTACGAGGAGCTGACACAGTTTGAAAATTGGTCTGTGCAATATAACCCCGAGGATGATCAACTGCTTTGGTTTTATCAAAAAGGACAACGCCAGGCGATCTATAATGCGGTGCTCAATCGCACCGTGCTTGAGATAGAGGGCTCAGAGACCGATCACAAGTTTGCTTTTGCCGAGTTCTACAACGGCGTGCATATTTTTTGGCATATTGATCAAGTAAATCAAACCCTTTCTCTCTATCAGGCGGATGGGCAAGCCGTGTTTACCAAGGACTATGATGCCGAGACCATGCATCTTCCCGAGATCTATCTTGATCTGGTTTTATACGACGGTGAGTATTACCGAACCGATGCAGACGGCAATCTTACGTTTGCTTTTCATAGCAATCCCATGCATCCGTCCCTTAGCGGCGTGACCACCACGGCAGCAGGCTATTATTACAGAGAGGTTGATGGATACCTTCACAGCTATTCTGCTTGGGTTTACGATGATTGTATGAAACAGTTTGCATACTACGAAAGTCCTTCCTATGCACAGGAAGCGCATGGCTTTGTGTTGAACGACGGCAATCTTTTGGTGCAATACAGGATTCCTACCGTGAATGACGCGCAGGAATATGACCTGGAGATCAGCGGCAAAAAATATGAGCTCGTTTCTTTGATCTTCGACGTGAAGACACAGGAGGAAAGAGAAGTAACGCTGGATTATGTTTTGACCTCCGGCGGAGGTCAGTCCCGTGCAAATTGGCACTATACCCATAAGTTTGAGCAGTTTGAGGATGACGTGATCAATCTGGCGTACGGCTATCAAATCGAAAACAAGCGCATTGATACAAACGATCTTGTCGTTTACACAATTTCCAATCAGGGGGCCGTCATTGAACGGTTGAACGATTGGGTTCCTCATCAGGGAAAAAATCTTCCCGTTGCCGTTTCTTCCACGCGCTATACGCTTTCTAACGATTTGGCGCAATGCTTTTTCCTTGACGAGTCGGGCAATATTCTGTTCGAGCTTCACGAGAATGCTATCGTAGGAGAAAATTACATTTATTACAACAATGCGATCTACGATCACGAGCTTAACCTGCTTTACGATTACGGCGAAGATATGACGGTGGAAATGTTTTACGATAAATGCATTTTGCTTCGAAGCAATGCAACGGAAGACGTTTACTTATTTGCCAACGGAGAATCCCAAATATTCGTGGAGGCAAGAAGAGCGTCTTCGCTTTGGTGCTTGACGCAAGAGAGCTTCTTTTATACCGTCAATCAAGGAACAAGAAACAATTTTGACTATTACCGCGTTTATAACGATGAGGGACGCCAGATCGCCTATATAGGAACGAAATATCTGGTGCGCTTTGAAATGGAAAACGGCATTTTGATTACGCGTCATAACGATTCCGAATATTCCGGGCAAGGCACGGAGCGGCATTATCGCTTTTCCTAAGCTGTAAGCAAAAAACAAGAGTCTGTCTCACAAAGTCAAGCTACACAAAAAAGCCTCCCCTGTGCAAGGGGAGGTGCCGAGGAACGAGGCGGAGGGGATGTAAAACACCAAATTTGTGAAAAACAACCCCTCAGCCGCCTACGGCGTCAGCTCCCCCTTACACAGGGGAGCCTTTCTTATTTCATGCTTTTGTGCAAATTTTTCTTAGTGAGACAGTCTCATGTTTTATATTATTTGATGATTCCAATTTCTTTCAGCCATGCAAAGCATTCGTTCTTCCAGTTTGCCGAGTCATTGGAGCTGTTCAGCGCAAGACCAAAGCCGTGTCCACCCTGCTCGTAGAGCTTCAGGGTACAGGAAGCACCGATTTTCTGCATCGCATCAGCCAGCAGCTGGCTGTTCTGGTAGCTTACGGTACCGTCCTTTTTGCTGTGTGCCGCGAATACGGGAGGCATATCCTTGCGAACCGCCTCCTCACCGGAGAAGAGCTTTACCAGTTCTGCATCTTCCCGGAAGCCCAAAAAGCGGTTGGAAGAGCCTTGATGCGTATAGGGAGCAGAAAGCGTAACAACGGGGTAGCAGAGAACAGCGGCATCGGGTCTGGAGGAAACGTGATCAATGGCGTCTCCAACCTTGCCGTAGTCGAACTTTTCAGCCGCCATGCAGGCAAGATGTCCGCCTGCCGAGAAGCCCATGACAATGATCTTATTGGGATCCACGCCAAGATCCTTGGCATAGTAGCGAACAAAACGTACGGCGCGAAGCACGTCGGTGAGAATGGCGTTGTAATCGTAGGGCGTAACGCGGTACTGCAATACAACGGCGTTCAGATCCCACTCTTTGTTGATATATTCGGCAATCACGCCGCCCTCGTTATCATTTGAAAGATAGGAATATCCGCCGCCGGGACATACGATCACGCAGGCGCGCTCCTGTCCGTCTCCCTTGATGTAGGGGAGCAGATGGGGATCAACGGTAGCTCCAAGGCTGTCATCCCAATAAGGAGTATGGGCGCGATCCTTCCAGAGAAGCAGAGGCTCGTGCTTGGTCGCATCTACGGTGATCGAGGCGGGAACGCTCTGATCGTAGGGCAGATCATCGGGCTCGGGAATCACGCCAACACCGTAGGTTGCTTCCTCCGTAGGCTCTTCGGTGGGAGCGGATTCGGAGGTGCTTTGAGTGGTGGGGTCATCTTGTGTGGGCTGTTCATTCGTACAGGCAACAACAGAGAATAGCATCAGTGTGGCGCAAAGCAACGCCAAAATCTTTTTTGAAACGTTCATAGGTGCCTCCAAAGAAAAGTTTTTTGTGCAATACCATTATACTATACTTTTTAGATTCTGTCAAGTCATTTTTGTTACATCAGCGGTGCGAATACGCGCATAATATTTTGGAAGAATTTGCGAAAAGGGCCTGATTTGCAATCCTTGGCGGTGATCTCGCGGCAACGGGGAAGGGCGCTTAGAAAGTCTTGCTTAACGTCGAGCACCGCGGGACAGCGATAGAGACAAACGCCGCATTCAAAATGCAGGTAAAGGCTTCGAAAATCCAAATTGACGGTTCCCACGGTGGCAACCGCATCGTCGGAGACAAAGGTTTTGGAATGCACAAAGCCCTCGGTGAATTCATAGATCCGAACGCCTGCCTCCACCAGCTCCCGATAATAGGTGCGGGTGGTAAAATGCACCGTTTTTTTGTCGGGAATACCGGGGGTGAGAATGCGAACGTCCACGCCGCTTTTTGCCGCCAGCTTCAGCGCCGAGAGCAGATTGTCGTCTACCATCAGATAGGGAGTGGTGATATAGAGATAACGGTGCGTGTTTTCAATGATCTGCAAATAGACCTGCTCGCCCACGTTTTCCCCGTCAATGGGACTGTCGGTATAGGGCTGGATCCAGCCTTTGCACCTGCGCAGTGGATTTTCGATTGGCTGATATTGTGTAAAATTCTCCTTTTTGCGAGTCAAGAGCTCCCAGATCTGCAAAAACATCACGGTCATACTCCAGGCGGCGTCTCCCTCCAGTCGCACCGCACTGTCCTTCCAGGTGCCAAATCGAAGCTTTTCGCCAATATATTCGTCGGCAAGATTGACGCCGCCCGTGTAGGCGATCTTGCCGTCGATCACAGCGATCTTGCGGTGATCCCGGTTGTTTTGCAGGCAGGTGAGAAAGGGATGAAATTTGTTAAAGACCTTACATTGAATGCCCATGGCACAGAGCCTTTTTGCGTAATCGGGCGGTAGGGTCAAAAAGCTTCCCAAATCGTCATACACCACGCGCACGTCCACGCCCTCGGCAACCTTTTGCTGCAGGATCTCCAGAATCGAGTCCCACATCACACCTCTTTCAATGATGAAATATTCCAGAAAAATATAACGCTCCGCCTCTTTCAGATCTTCCCTGAGCTTCTCCAGCATGGGCATCCCGTGAGGGAAATAAGAGGCTTCGGTGTTGTCAAACAGAGGAAAACCCGAGGTGCTTTGCAAATACCGAATCTGCTTGATCTGCTCGGGAAGCTCCTCCTCCGCGATGGGAAGCAGCTCCTTTTTCGGCATGATGGCTCCTTGGGTTCGCGCTTCGATCTCACGGAGAACCCTGCGAAATCCAATGCCCGCGGTTTGAAAATGCATGATCCAGTAGAGGGCTCCGCCAAAGATGGGAAAGAGCAGGATCAGAAATACCAAGGAAAGCTTGAAGGCACTTTTGTCGGGACGCGTCATCAGATGAAGCGCGGTGGCAACGCTGATCACGTTGAGGAGTCTGACAAACCAAAGCAGATGGGAGGAGCGAATAAACAGGGCTCCGAGCATGGCGAATTGCGCAAGGATCAGAAGGGCGATAAACATTCGTCGGCTGATCAGCCTGCGAAATCCTATAAGAGTTTTCTTCATGGAGGGATCTCCTTTCTAAAAGCGTTCACAATTTTAATATTATAAACCGCAACGCGGACGATCTATACCGATCGCCCGCGTTGCCTTGCTTTTTTATTTTGAAATTGCTTTTTGTTGTAATCAGTTTGCCTTGCTCGATTTTCTCTGGATCAGCTTTACAAGCTCAACCACGGGAATGACAACGAGGCCAAGGGCAATGGCGATCAGATATTCGGAAATTCCAACGCTTTCAAAGCCGAAGGCATTTGCAAGGAAGGGAACCTCACATACAACGGTGGTAGCAATGAGAGAACCAATGCTTGCAAACCACAGGATCTTATTGTGAGAGCCAAGCGTAAAGATGCTTCCTCTCTGAGAACGCATATTAAAGCTGTGGAAGATCTCTGCCATGGACATGGTCAGGAACGCCATGGTCATGCCGTGTGCGCTGTTGGTGATCTCCCAGTTGCCGGTCTCAACAAAGTGACCGATGAAATAAGAAGCAATGGTCAGAATGGTTACGAGAATACCCTGATATGCGATGTCAACGCCCATACCGCCCGAGAAAATGCCTGCCTTGGCATCACGGGGCTT
The DNA here is from genome assembly GCA_015064315.1 of Oscillospiraceae bacterium. Classification (GTDB taxonomy): domain Bacteria; phylum Bacillota; class Clostridia; order Oscillospirales; family CAG-272; genus UMGS1865. The sequence continues at coordinate 23,005 of SVSL01000003.1, read as the reverse complement.
ACGCTTCATAATGTTGGGCTCAGCCTTTTCGGTTCCCAGCGCAAGAGCAGGGAAGCAGTCGGTTACAAGATTGATCCAAAGGAGATGAACGGGCTTGAGAATGGTGAAGCCCATCAGGGTTGCCGTGAAGATCGAGAGAACCTCACTCATGTTGGAGCCGAGGAGGAACTGAATCGCCTTACGGATGTTGTCGTAAATGCGGCGACCCTCTTCAACCGCACCAACGATGGTAGCAAAGTTATCGTCGGTAAGAACCATGTCGGCAACGTTCTTGGTAACGTCGGTACCCGTGATACCCATGCCAACGCCAATGTCCGCGCTCTTAATGGAGGGGGCATCGTTTACACCGTCACCGGTCATGGCGGTGACGTAGCCGGACTTGCGCCAAGCATTGACGATTCTCGTCTTATGCTCAGGCTGAACACGCGCGTAAACGCTGATGCTCATAAATTTGGATTCGAACTCGGCATCATCCATATCGTTGAGCTGTGCGCCGGTAATGGCGTAGGTGTCCTCGGTGATAATGCCCAGCTCCTTTGCGATTGCAACGGCGGTATCAATGTGGTCGCCCGTGATCATGATGGGGCGGATGCCTGCGCTTCTGCACTCTACGATCGCGGCCTTTACCTCGGGACGAACGGGGTCGATCATTCCGCAAAGTCCTACGAAGCAAAGCTTTTCCTCAAGATGCTCAGCCTCGTAATCTGCGGGCTCGCTTTCATATACTCTCATGGAGCAGGCGAGAACGCGGAGCGCCTTGTCTGCCATGGCTTTGTTCGCACTCAGAATGGAGCTCCTGTACTCCTCGGTCATGGGAACGGGCTTTCCGTCCTTGAGGTAGTGAGTACATTTTCCAATGACAACGTCGGGAGCGCCCTTGGTGTACTGAACGTACTTTCCGTCTGCGGTGTGAACGGTGGACATCATCTTTCTGCCCGAATCAAAGGGAGCTTCACCGCTACGGGGATAGCTTGCCTTGAGGTCATATTTTTTCATGCCCAGCTTATCTGCCCAAACAACGAGGGCTGCCTCGGTAGGCTCACCGGTGACGTTTCCGTCGGTATCGATCTCGGCATCACAGCAAAGAGCCATTGCGGAGGCGATCTGCTTTTCGTCCTCGCCAAAGAAGTCAACAACGGTCATCTTGTTCTGCGTAAGAGTGCCTGTCTTGTCGGAGCAGATGATCTGCGCGCAACCAAGGGTTTCAACGGCGGTCAGGCGGCGGATGATGGCATTTCTTTTGGACATATTGGTAACGCCCATGGAGAGAACCACGGTAACAACTGCCGCAAGTCCCTCGGGGATGGCGGCGACTGCAAGGGATACCGCTACCATAAAGGAGGGAAGAATGGTTTCGTTAAAGCTGAAATTGCCTGCGCGGAGCAGCTGAACACCAAACACGATGATACAGATGCCAAGCACCAGCCAGGTCAGGATCTTGGAGAGCTGATTGAGCTTTCTCTGAAGGGGAGTAGCACTCTCCTCAGCCTGCTGAAGCGCGCCTGCGATCTTACCCATTTCGGTATCCATACCGGTTGCGGTAACAACGGCAGTGCCGCGTCCGTATACCACGGTGGAGCCCATGTAGAGCATATTCTTGCGGTCACCCAGAGGAACGTCCTTTTCTCCATCCTTGAGATAGATGATGTCAATGAACTTGGTCACGGGAACCGACTCACCGGTCAGAGCGGCTTCCTCTACCTTCAGGCTTGCGTTTTCAAGAATACGCGCATCCGCGGGAACGGCATCGCCTGCTTCCAGCAGAATGATATCGCCAACTACCAGATCCTCACTGTGTACGATCTGCACCTTGCCGTCACGGAGAACCTTCGAGGTAGCCGCCGACATTTCCTGCAGCGCTTCAATGGCTTTTTCTGCCTTGCTCTCCTGATAAACACCGAGAACGGCGTTTACGATTACTACGGCAAGAATGATAATAACGTCTGCAAAGCTCTCACCCTCAAACACTGCCAGCACACCGCTGATGGCGGCGGCAACCAGCAAAATGATGATCATGGGATCGGCAAGCTGCTCAAGGAATCTGCGGATCACAGATTTGCCCTTTGCGGCGGCAAGCTTGTTTTTACCGTTTGCTTCCAAACGCTTTGCGGCTTCGGCAGAGGAAAGACCTTCCTTAGTGCCTCCAACCTCGCCAAGAACCTTCTCACTGTCTTCACAGTAAAATTTCAATTTCAAGAACCTCCTGATTTGTGATTTTTTGTATATGACTGAACTACATTTCAAAATTATACCATACAATCAAGTGATTGTCAATAGGTGTCGCTCATTTTTTTGGAAAAATTTTGGGATTTGGGAGAAAATGAAGGAATTGTAAATAAAAGGTTGACGAAAAGAAAATGTTAACCGGTCAACATTGACAAGAGCCGCTTTTCATGGTATAATTTCCAAGAAATTTCGATTTTATACAATCTGACAGCTTTTGAATTTTGATAGATTTCTCTTTTTGGGGTGAAAACGATCTTTTTTGCATCAAGCCACGCGTTTGATGGAAAAATAGAAGAGAATCGGAAAGGAGCCTGCAACGGCTCATGAAAAAGGAGTTTTTTATGAAACAGATGCCACTCAATCAAAGCAAGCTTTATATCAATTTCCGTGAATTGGTGGAGGATATTGCCCTTACCTACGGAGACAGGATCGCCTATTCCTTCCGCCATTCTCCCAAGGATGCGGAGATACAACAGATCAGCTACGCACAGCTGGCAGAGGACGTTCGGTGTCTTTCCACCGCGCTGATCTCAAGAGGCGTGCATAAGGGACATACCGCGCTGATCGGTAAGCTTTCCTACGGATGGGTATGCTCCTATCTGGCACTGCTGTCCGCAGGTGCCGTTGCGGTGCCGTTGGATCCCGATTGGACTGAGGAGGATCTGGCAAAGACGGCTGCGATTGCAGAATGTAAGAGCCTGTTTTGCGCGGAGGAGCTTTTGGAGACCAAGGCAAGGGAAATTTGTGATAAGGCAGGAATCGACTGCCTTATGAGCTTGGAGCCTTCGAATTCTTCCCATTCGATCTCTGCTTGGATCGAGAGCGGAAGAGAACGGAGAGCCGAGGGAGACAGGACGTATGAGAATGCCCGTATTGCCCCCGATGCTCTCGCCCTGCTGGTATTTACCTCGGGAACTACGGGAAAGGGAAAGGGCGTTATGCTTTCTCAAACCGCGCTTCTGACCAATATCTATGCGGGCTTGCAGTTGATCTCGGTGGGAGATCGCTCCATCAGTGTTCTGCCTCCGCATCATACCTTTGGTTCCACCATCAATCTTCTCGGAAATCTCTTGGTAGGCTCTAACGTGTATATTACCTCGGGTATTAAGTATTTAATGAAGGAAATGCAGGAGCATCAGCCTACCCATCTGATTTTGGTCCCTCTCTTTTTGGAGAGCTTTTACCGCAAGATCATGGATACGCTGAAGAAGAGCAAAAAGGAGAAGATGATGAACCGCCTCATTGGCGTGAGCAACGTGGCGCGAAAGGCAAGGATCGACCTGCGTAAGCAGCTCTTTGCAGCAGTTCGCAAGGCGTTCGGCGGCAGGCTGAATACCGTTATCTGCGGCGGCGCCCCCATCAACCAAAGCGTGGTGGATTTCTTCCAGGCACTCGGCATTACCGTCATCAACGGCTATGGAATTACCGAATGCGCGCCCCTGATCGCCGCCAACCGTAACGATGGAACCAAGAACAGCCGATGCGGTTATCCCGTATCTGCCGCCACGGTAAAAATCAAGAATCCCGACGGAAACGGCGAGGGCGAGATCATCGTTAAGGGCGCGTGCGTCATGATGGGCTACTACAAGGATCCCGAGGCGACAGCCGCCGCGTTTGATAACGACGGCTACTTCCTCACGGGAGACTATGGAAAATTCGACGAGAACGGCTACCTGTATATTACGGGACGCAAAAAGAATCTGATCATTCTTTCCAACGGCAAGAACGTCTACCCCGAGGAAATTGAGCTTGACCTTGCATCCCGCATTCCCGGACTTCTGGACGTGGTGGTTTACGAGGGCATCAGCAAACGCGGACAGGAGCATAACGCCGTGGTTGCCGAGGTCTTTTACGATGCCGCATTCCTGCAAAGGGAGGGCATTCAGGACGTTCATGCGTATACCCGCACGCATATCAACGATTATAATAAGACCGCCGTTCCTTATAAGAAGATCGGCATTTTCAAGATCCGCGAGGAGGAATTCCCCAAGAACACTCTGCGCAAGATCATGCGCTTCCGCATCGATAAGACCATCGACTGATCATATTCTCAAAAGAAGTATAGAAAAGCATCGGTCTCTCTGATTTTTGAGAGACCGATGCTTTTTTTGATTACCATTCAATAATTGCGCCGCCTTCGATACCACCGACTTCGCCTTTTTCAAAAGAAACGAATTCATTTGTGGGGGAAGAATCCCAAATTTGCGGTACGCCGTCCACGTATCTCCAGTAGTTGCCCTGCGTTGAGGGGGTGGCTTCGGAGTAATAGCAGATCGTTGCATTGGAAAAGGGCTCGTTGGGAAAATCAACGGTGATATTCCATTGCTCCCGGGTACCGGTATAATAAACCGTTTTCAGATTGTCACATTTGTCAAAGGCGTAGTCATAGATTTGCGTGACACTTGAGGAAAGGATGATTTGCTCCAAATTGGCGCATTCATAAAAGAAAAAGCTTCCGATTTCGGTGACCCCTTCGGGAATCGTCATTTTGACAAGCTTGTTGCACTGATAAAACATCCAATCGGGAAGGCTTTTCAAGCTTTTGGAGAGCGTAACGCTTTCCAGATTGCTGCAATTCGAAAAGACGCTTTCTCCCATTTCGGTTACGCTGTCGGGAATCACGATCTCTTTCAGATTTTTGCACATGGCAAATGCGTGATCGCCGATCTTGTTCACTTGATTGGGAATCGTGATGCTTGTAATGCCATAGCAATCCCCAAAGGCATCCATCCCAATCTCTTTCAAACTGTTCGGAAGGGTGATGCTTTTGATGTTTTCGGACAAGCAAAACGCACCGCACCCCAGATAAAGCAATCCTTCCGGCAGGATGACGTGGGTAAGATTTAGGAGGCTTTGAAATGCAAAATCGCCAATTCCAACGGTGTTTTCGCGAATTGTAAGCATGGCGGCGGTGGAATAGTCTACCATTCCGATTGCCCAGTTTCCAACGTAAACAACGTTATTCTCTACGCTTTGCAGAGCGGTGCATCCATAAAAGGCGTGGTTGCCAATACTCGTCAGACTGTTGGGCAGAGCAATGCCGGTAAGATTTGTGCAGTTATAAAAAGCTTTGTCTTCAATTCGCGTTACCGTGTGACCTTCAACGGAGCTCGGAATGATCAGCTCGTTTTTGCCGTATGTGCCAAGACCCGTAATGGTGCAGGTCTTTTCTTCTTCGTTCAACTGATATTCCAAGCCGTTGGCATCCGGTACGGGCGAGCTCGGCTGGTTTTCATCGGTCGTTTGCTCCGAGGAAATGATACCGTCGGTAGCGGCGTCCGAGGATTCGGATTCTTGATCGCTTTTTTTCTGACAGCTCGCCAGCAATATGGAATTGCACAACAGAAGCGCCAGAAGGGATGAATACAAACGCTTTTGAGATTGCTTCATAAAATCGCCTTTCTTTATTTTCTTGACAACATCATTATAGATTGATTATTTTATTGTAGCATGAAATAAAGGGGATGTCAATAGCATTTTTTGAAGTGGTGCAAAAAACTTTTTTTGAAGTGGTGCAAAAAACTTTTTCAAGGCGTTTAGGTTCTCAAAGTGTGTGCGAGTGAAAAAAGAGCCCCGCGACAAAATCTGTCGCAGGGCATTCTTTAATACAGCTTATATTTCAACCTCAAATTATCCGCAATCATCGCGATAAACTCCGAATTTGTGGGCTTTCCTCTGTTGTTCTGAATGGTATATCCGAAATAAGAATTCAGCGTATCCACGTCGCCTCTGTCCCATGCGACCTCGATTGCGTGTCTGATTGCACGCTCAACTCGGCTTGTTGTAGTCTGGTATTTCTTTGCCGTCAAAAATCTATTGGTTTATTCGTAGCTATGATCCTCTGTGCTTTATAGAGTAATCTTATATTACCATATTTTTGATCAGATGTCAAGCGTCAAACCTATGAATATCAAAAATATTAAAATCGGATCGAAAATGAGTCAACTAACAATCAATATTTGTCTAAATAAGATCAAGTTTTCATAAAAACACAATATAGAAAATATCAAAAAAATATTTAGAATGCCTTTGAATGTGTGTCTATTTGCATTAAGGCGTGCTATAATATAGGCACAGAGGACAGGGAAGGCGCCAACCCAATCCTGAAATAAAAAAATTTTTTAAAACGAAAGGATTGTAAAATACCATGATGAATCAGAAAGTAAATGCAGAAATGATGCAGAAATTCCACATTGATCACGCGAATAAGACGATTGTTATGCCCAAGAATATCGCAAAGAGAGCTTCCATTTATGGAACCGACGAGTACAACGCGTTCCTTGCGTATCAAAGCATTTTCCCCAACTATGAGATCAAGATTCGTGAGATCAAAAAGCGCTCCGCTCGCAAAGAAAGTAAGGATAGCTTGAGAGGACTGACCTATGAATATATGGAAAGATTTCTCAAGAGCAACGGAAACGAGGAACAGGAGGAAGAGTATCGGTTGCTTCGAAATCCGAAGCATGATGACGGACTGGAATCCGAGCCTAAGTCCTACGTTGAAATCCGCAGATGGTTTTTGAAGACCTTTCCGCAGGTTCTTGAGTATCAGAAGAGAGTCGATCAGATCCTTAACGGTGAGAGTGCATAACTCCGCTCCCAAAATGCGATAAGAAAGGAGTAAAAAATGGCGAAATCAAAATATGATAAAATGAAACACTAATAAATACATCATTATAATTGTACCATATTGAAAGAACAATATCAATACTATGTAAAATATTTCTATTATATTTTTTAGAATGGTGAAGGGTTTTAATATTAAAATTTTTTATATTTGCATTGACTTCGATTTTTTTAAATGATATAATAGTGCCATCGAAAGGCGGTGATTGTATGGCAAAAGAGAACAATAATCGAAGACTAAATCAGCGCATGCAACATTTTCTTGTGTTGCAATATTTACTTGAACATTCAGACGAGAATCATTATGTGAAGATTAAAAATCTTTTGGCATATTTAAAAGATTGTTGTGATGTTTGCGTGGAGTGCCGCTCGATTTACAAGGATGTCAGAGAAATCAATATCGCCAAGATTATGTTGGAGGAGGGTATTGACCATCAAGAGGCAGAGGCGCTTTTGGAGGAAGATCCGGACAGGGCAACTATCAAATTCAAAAAGAAAAACGGATACTATGTTGCAAGCCGCTCCATTGATCCCTCAGATGCGCGCCTGTTGGTGGAAGCGCTTCACACCGCTCGCTTTGTCACTGAACGTGATACCCAATATATTGCGGACAGTGTTGGAAGACTTTTGAGCAAGCATCAACGTGAGCAGATCAAGCATGATGCCTTTGCTGTTTCCCGAGAAAAAACAGATAACGCCAAGCTCTTCGACAACGTGGATCTCATTCATTCCGCAATGGCAGAATATAAGGAAGGGAAGCCCCACGCACCTGAAAAGATCCGGTTCAAATATTTGAAGTGCACGATTCAAAATCCCACGCAAAGGGTAGAGCGTCGCCGGGGGAGTGATTATGTTGTGAGCCCTCATGCGATTATGATAAATGAAGGAAACTACTATCTGCTTGGCATCGATGACAAGAGCAAGCGGCTCCTGACCTATCGCATTGACCGTATGAACAAGGTAAAGCTTACCGGTGAGGCGCGAGAGGGAAATGATTTGACGCAGAATCTCAAGGAATACCTTGATACTTATTCCAAGCGCGTCTTTTCTATGTACACCGGACGGCGCGAACTGGTTCGGATACGGTTTACAAACGATCTTTTGGATTCGATTGTGGATCGCTTTGGAAACTATGCCTCTTATCTGACCGAGGATAGCCGGCATTTTACAGTATCCGTCTCTGTTGAGATCAGTCCAATGTTCTTTGGATGGCTATGCGGTTTTGGAAACAAGGCAAAGCTCCTTTCCCCAGCTCCTGTAATCGAGGAGCTTGAAAAGCATCTCTCAAAAATACAAGGATTGTATCAAAGATAACAGAAAGAAGCGAGAACGGTTTTCGTTCTCGCTTCTTTCTGCTCTTATTTGATTGTTGCCATTGGGCTGAAATTCTGATATCTCTTTTGGATATCATCGCTATTGAGATCAAGATAGGCTTCCTCGGTAACTCGTACACTCGAATGCCCAAGAATTTTGCTAAGTGTGAAAATATCCATTCCGTTCATCAAGCATCGTTTGGCAAAATTGTTTCGCAGGCAATGGGGCGAGATGCTTTCATTCAATGCCGCTCGCTTGAGATATTTTTTGAAATTCGTTTCGAAATTCGATACGCCGATTGCCGCGCCGCTGTATTTAACAGGGAAGAGATAATCGCTTTCCGCGTATCGATCCTTGAATTGCAACCATCGCCGCAGGATTGTTTCGGTCTTTGGGGAAAAGAAAACGATCCGATCCTTACGACCTTTTGTATTCTCTGCTCGAAGAAAAACTTGTTTCTTTGCCAGATTCACGTCCTCAACCAAAAGCAAGCTGCATTCTCCAAGCCTCATGCCGGTGTCAATCATGAGAATGATCATCACAAAATCGCGGTGCTCAGAGAAATAGGATTTGTCTAACAGACCGATCAACCTCTTAAAGTCTTCATCGGAGATATATTCCTTGGCTTTCCTGTTGTTCTTGAGCTGCCGAATCTTTTTCATGGGATTCTTTGGCAATAGATAATCGCGATCCAACCAATTGAAGAAAACGCGCAAGTTGCGAATATAATTATTGATCGTAGTGATTGATATTGGATTCCGGAAATCACGTCTCCGCTCGGGATAATTGATTGTTTTCCTCTTGTCATCGGTGTAAAAGGAATATTTGCCTCGCTCCATCAAATCGTTGATATAACGGCGCACCACACTTTCGGTAATCTGATCTACATTTTCAATCTGAAACCGCTCCCAACACCATCGTTCGAATAAACGAAGCGTTTGTTCATAACTGTTCATGGTCTTTTCTCGCAGTTGTCTGCTTCGACAAAAGAGCATAAACTCATCCAATTGAAAACTGAAATTCAAATTTTCCATCATACATTCTCCTCTTTATAGGTTTGATTTCTACCCAATAAAGCAGAGATATTCATAGCTTCGATGAAAAAAGTTTATAGGTTTTTGATCGCTTTTTTATTGAAAATTGAAGATATTCATAGGGATAATTGATACAAAGTTGATACTTTTTTGATTGCAAAAAAGCCTTATGTTATAAGCCTTTTTTTCGCTCCTCTTAATACAACTTATACTTCAACCTCAAATTATCGGCAATCATCGCAATAAATTCGCTATTTGTGGGCTTACCGCGGTTGTTTTGAATCGTGTAACCGAAATAGGAGTTGAGCGTATCCACGTCGCCTCTGTCCCACGCGACCTCGATTGCGTGGCGGATGGCACGCTCGACTCGGCTTGTGGTGGTCTGGTATTTCTTCGCCACGGACGGGTAGAGAACTTTCGTAACGGAATTGATGATATCATTGTCCTTAATGGTGAGAAGAATGGCGGTGCGGAGATACTGATAGCCCTTGATGTGAGCGGGAACGCCGATCTGATGGATGATCTGCGTCACCTGCGATTCAATATCAGGCTCCTTGCCCACTGTCTGCATGGCGGCGGCAGGAACGGAATCCTGACGGCGAGAAAGGATGCTTTGGATATGATCGCAAAGGCTATTGATATTCAAGGGCTTTACCAGGCACAGCTCGGCACCTGCCTCGGTGGCTTGAATGAAAATGTTTTGGCTTGATACCGAGGAGACCACGATAAAAGCAGGCTCCTTGCTGCGACTCCAGTCAAGGGAATGGCTGCCGCGAAGCACGCCGATTCCGTCCAGCTTGGAGAGCCAAACGTCCATAATAACGATATCGGGATAGAAGTGTGCCATTTTCAAAAGCGCTTCCTCTCCGTTGGCGGCTTCCTCAATGTTACGGTAGCCCATACGGACAAGGCTATCCTTCAAGGATGCTCGAAAAGAGGGGTTTTCGTCAGCGATCAAAAGTTTGGTGGTGTATTCCATGTGTGTTCATTCCTCCGATTTCTTGTTTTACCGATTTTCAATAAAAATGCATTTTATTGTTTTACAGTATTTTTCTCGACAGGAATATTTTACCATATTTTGGAAATATTTGCAATACTTTTGCGAATAAAATACTTCCCAAAAAATCTTGACGAAAACTGGTAATTTTTACCAATTCCGACGATTCTTTGGGAAGTAACGGATTTTTTTCTGCTTTTTATTCGTGCTTGGAATGCTGACAGGGCTCCTTGAAGAAGTCGGTCAGATCCATTTCGTAGCGATCCTCGGCATTTTTACGGAAGCCAACGGCTTTGATCAAGGTCTCATTGTCATATTCCGCGTCGAAGAATGCGGTATGCACGCCGCACAGATCAATAAAATTGAGAGCGGCGCGTCCCATGACAAACATGGGCTCAAACTCATAGGCGCCCGGAACGTGGGCAAAATGGAGGATTCTTCCGCCCTTCTGATCCATGGTGAATTGACAAACGCCCTTGAGAACTCCGTCCACCAATGCCTTATAAGCCAGCAGCTCGGTTTCAAAGGGAATCCCACAGCGTGCGCAGAGGGCTTCCTGCTCTTGTTTATCCTGAATGGGTAATACTTCTAACATTTTTTAGTTCTCCGATCCATGATGATTTTCTTTTTGGGGAAAGAGATACAAAACCTCTTCCTCTGTCAAATGTCGCCATCTTCCAAGGGGAAGAGGCTCCAGCTTGATCTTTCCAATGGCGATCCTGCAAAGGCGTGTGACCTTGAGGTCTGCCGATTCGCACATTCTGCGGATCTGTCGGTTTCGTCCCTCGTAGAGCGTCATTTCCAGCTTGTTTGGCGTAAGACGCTTGATCTCTACGGGCTGAAGCCGATAACCGTCCAGCTCCATGGGAGCTGACAGAGCAGAGAGCTGCTCTGCGGTAGGCTCGGTGGAAAGCGTTACGTGATAGATCTTTGGGATCTCGTGGCGAGGATGGGTCAAGTGATTTGCAAAGGCGCCGTCATCGGTCATCAGCAAAAGCCCCTCGGAGTCCATGTCCAGCCGTCCTACGGGATAGACGCGGCTTCCAACGCCTTTTGTCAGATCAATTACGCTTTTGCGTCCTTTTTCATCCTTTGCCGTGCTGACGTAGCCACGCGGCTTGTGAAGCATGAGATAGAGATAGGGCTTGCTTTGCCGTGGCTTGACGGGCTTTCCTTTATATTCTACAAGATCGATGTCGGGATCCACCCGATCTCCCAAGGATGCGCGCGTGCCGTTTACAGTGACCTTTCCCGCAAGGATCTCTGCCTCGGCGGCTCGTCGGGAGAGGATGCCGCAATCCGAAAAATATTTTTGTAAGCGGATCAAATCTGCCATTTTTTCTTCCTTAATTTATTTTATCGAATCAATGAAAGCCAAAAAGTGATTTCAGCCATTGCCAAAAGCTCCTTTTGACCTTCTTTTTTTTCACGGAGTAGCGGGCGGTCAGCTCGACTTCTCCTATTTTTTGCAGGCTTCCGTTGGATTCCACGTCGCAGAGAAAGATCACGCTGCCAATCACGTCTCCCTCGCTGACGTCGGCATAGGCAAAGCGGGGGGCTTCCACCCGTACCACAATACTGCCGTGATGCACGGGAAGAATGGCTTGCAGGGCTTCCGTGTTGCCGATCATGACGTAGTCATCGGTTCCTCCTACTACGGGCAGGGGAAAGAGATACTCCTCTGTGTTGCAAAGCTTGACCGCGTCATAGCGAGAAAAGCCGTAGTTCAAAAGAGCGGTGTGATCGTTCCAATCGTCCGATGCGTTTAGCGTTACCGCGATCAGCTCAACGCCGTCACGCTCTGCCGCCGAGACCAGACATCTGCCGCTGCGTTTGGTGAATCCGGTCTTGACACCGATGCAGCCGTCGTAGAGGCGAAGCATTTTATTGTGGTTGACCAAAAGTCGGACGCTGTCGGTTCCGTCATGGGGGATGGTGGTCTTTCTGGTGGAGACAATGGTGCGGAGCAGAGGATCTTTCAAAAGTGCTTGGGTGATGATCGCCAATTCTCTTGCCGTGGTATAGTGCTCCTCGTGATCCAACCCGTGAGGATTGGTAAAGTGTGTTTGCACAAGTCCCAGCGAGTCTGCTTTTTCGTTCATCTTCTTGGCAAAGGAATCCACACTGCCCGAAAGTCCGCAGGCAATGGCAACCGCCGCATCGTTGGCGGACTCCAAAAGCAGGGCATACAGAAGCTGCTCTAAGGAGAGCTGCTCGCCCGCGGTCAAATAGATGGATGAGCCTTCCACGCCAACCGCCTCGGGAGATACCGCAATCATCTGTTTTGGGGATCCCAGCTCCAGCGCCACCAATGCCGTCATGATCTTGGTGGTGCTTGCCATGGGAAGCTTGACGTCACAATCCTTTTGGTAAAGAATCTCCCCCGTGGATGCCAGCATCAGAATCGCGCTTTTTGCCGAAACAGACGGAACGGGGAGCGGCTCCTTTTCTATCGGCTCTGCCGAGATGGGAAGGGCAATGCAGGAAAGCACCGCGAGTATTGCCAGAATAACCGAAATTGCTTTTTTGAATACAGACATAGCAAGACCTCCGGAAAAATACGTTTCATTTCATGTATATTTTTCCGGAGTCGCGTTTATGTCTGCTTCCAAGGGACTGCTGCGCGTGTCAGTTGTCGCGAGCGGCTTTCTTCTCCGCTTTTGCGGCGCGCTTGGCTTCCTTCATGGCAGCCTTGATATCCTTTTTAGACTTGGGCTCAAGGCTCTCCAGCTCCTCCGCCAGCTGTGTGGCAATGTCGGCTTCGCGCTTTGCAAGCTCTTCCTCCTCCTCGGCTGCATCCTTGGAGCTGCCAAAGGCGCCCACAATGCGCTGGATCAAGCCGGGAGCCTGATCCAAGAGGTCAAACACCTGCTCCACGGGTCCGCTCTTGGAGGGGGTCAAGGGCATCATGCTGACCTTGCCCTCGGGAGAAACGATCAAAAATCCGATGGGAGAAACGGTCACACCGGTTCCGCCGCCACCGCCAAAGCTCTTTGCGTCGCTTTTTTTGGAGGGAATATCCAGTCCGCCCGAAGCAAAGCCCATGGAAAGCTTGGAAATGGGAATGATAACGGTTCCGCCGGGGGTTACGATCTGCTTGCCAACAATGGTATCGGCATCAATAAAGGTGCGGATCTGTTGCAGCGATTCGGTGATCAGATTTTTGATAGAAGATTCGTTTTCCATAGTATTTCTTCCTTTCATGTGGTTGAAGTCGTAGTTTCTTGAGCTTGTGTATCGGAAAGCTCTTTTTGTGCTTCCTCCAAACGCTTTTTCACGGTTTGGTCAAGGGCTTCCTTTTCCTTCAGGTACGCCCAAAGCATTCTTACGCCGATGATCATACCGCGTCGAAGCTTCAGAGAGCAACAAATATCAATATCCACGGAGGTTTTCCCCCGTACAAAGTCGGGATCAATGGTCATATCTCCCTCATCCCGACGAATGGGAATAAAATGCGTTTGCAGCCATTGCAAAATATAGGAAACACTCTGCACGGTGGCGCCGTAGAGGATGGCGGTTTTTGCCGCATCGTCGGTGCCTATCAAAAGATGCATACGGTAGACGCGCAGACGGAATTTTCCGTTGGTTGCCCGATAGAGTGCCTTTAGCAAAGCAAAAACAAAGGCGATCTTTTCGGAAAGCTTTGGCATTGAGGGATCCTTTTTCTTGGCTTCTTTCGATTGATGCTGTTTTTTTCGCTTGGCTTTTTCAGCGTTTTTCAGCTTTTGCTTTGCTTGCTTTTCAGCGGCTTTTTTCTGCGCCTTTAAATATTTTTTCTTTTCGCGTCGCAGAACCGCCTCGGGATTTTTGCAATTTTTTAACTCCGGAGGCAGATCTTTTTTCTTCGGCTTGTCGGATACAAGGGTGATGGGAATGCCGAAAGCATAGAGCACAACGCGTAATTTCTTTTTGAATATAACGCGGATCTTGACCGAGCCGAACAGGATCAGCAACAGGATCAAGCCCAAAATTCCGCCAAGGATCGCCAATATGAGCAAAAACGGATTCACAACACCCCTCCCTTCGTGAAAGTGAATAGTGAATAGTGATAATGGGACGTTAGTTTTCGATGGGAGCGGAAACGCCGTTTTCAAAAATGACGTCGGTCTCGGCGCTGTCCACCGCTTCGGTGTAGTCTGCCTTGGGCAGGGTGCTTTCATCGGCTTCCAAGGCAAGCTCTTCTTCGGTTTTTTCGGCAGTCTCCGCCTGCTCGGTCTGCGCCGCGGCAACGCTGAGGGCCTCGGTTTCGGGAAGCTCATCCAAGGAATTGATGCCGAACACCCGCAGGAATTTGTCGGTGGTTACGTAGAGCATGGGACGACCCGGGGCATCGAGTCTGCCGGCGGCTTCGATCAACCCCTTGTCCAAAAGGGAGCTGACGGCATAGGAGCTGTCCACACCGCGCACCAGATCCACAAAGGAACGGGTTACAGGCTGGTTGTAGGCAACCACCGCCAGTACCTCCATGGAGGATGCCGAAAGGTTTCCGCCGCGGCGGATGCCAAGGGCTTCGCGGATGTAGGGGGCATATTGCTCTTTGGTGGTCAGCTGACAGGTGGTGGGGTAGAGCAACAGAAGAATGCCGTGGTAGGTTTCGTCTTCTTCAAAATGCGCCGCCATTTTTTTGGTAATGTTTTTTACGTCCTTTACGGCAAGCCCCAACACCTCGGCAAGCTTGTCATAGCGTACGGGATAGCCTGCGGCAAAGAGGATGGCTTCAATGGCTTGTTCGATATCGCGCTCGTTGGTAAGGGGCTCCGTGATCGGAGCGTTCTTTTTTTCTTCCATGATGGTTTATACAAGTCCTTTCGGAATTTGACATATGAATTTTGACTATCAAAAAGGTGATCGCTATTTTTTTACAATCCCTCCGCCTCGTGCCTCGGCACCTCCCTTTGCACAAGGGAGGCATTTCGCAATCACAGGCTCCCTTGTGTAAAGGGAGCTGTCACCGCAAGGTGACTGAGGGATTGTTTGGTTACAAAATTGGTTATGTGGCGGTGTTTTAGTTACCATCTTCTTTGGGCAGATCCTTTGCGGCTTGGGTCATGGTGCGCAGGATCTCGTTCATGTCAAGACCCAGATCATCCATAATATCCTCGGCTTCTGCGGAGAGCTGATTGTCCAGCATTTCCTCCAGCTTTGCCTCTGCCTCCAGATCGGCATCGTCTGCGGGGATGTCCTCCAAATGCATTTGCGCGGCTTCCTTGGCGCGTCTGCGCTCCTCGGCGCGGCGTGCGCGTTCTTCTTCACGGAGTCGCTTTTTCTCGGCAAGCTTGCGCTCGCGGATGATACGCCTCTGCTCGCGGTGCATTTCGGCTTTGGAGGAAAGGGGAATCGGCTCGTCACCGATATCCAAGGGATCGTAGACCTTTTCGGCGCCCTCCTCCACGGGATTGTCGTTGAGGACGAACCGCGTGCTTGAGCCGTGGATCACGGTGTAGGAATCCTCGTCCTCATCAATGAGGATCTTGCGAACCTTGATCAGCTCCAGAATGCCCAAGAAGATAGCGATGAGATCGGGGAGCGAGGTGGCATCCGACAAAAGCTCCTTCATGGAGGGCTTCTTCTTTTTATCGATGTGATGGAGAATGCCCACGATCTTCACGTCAACGGGAATGATAGGCTTGGCGATCATGGGAGCAAAGACCTGTCGCTCTGCCTTGGGGCGGCTTTCGTTTGCCGCAATGATACGGCGTACCGCAAGACAAAGGGCGGTGACCTGCTGATCCGCCACGTAGGTGGTGTCCACCGAGATTTCATCGGTGTCCTTGACCATGCGTCCGCTGAATTTTTGATAGAGCGGGATCATTTTTGCGCTTGCCTGCTTGGCTTGCTGATAGCGCAGCAGGGCGTCAGCCAGCTCCTTACGGGGGTCCTTTTCGTTCTCGTTCACACGGGGCAGGAGCATACGGCTTTTGATCAGCATCAATTCACTTGCCATGACGATGAATTCGCCTGCCAGCTCCATGTCCAGATCCTGCGCCGCCTTGATATATTCCAGATACTGGTCGCAGATCAAGGCAATGGGAATGTCCTCAATATTCACTTTGTTTTTCTGAATCAAGGTGAGCAAAAGGTCAAGGGGACCCTCGAATTGCTCAATTCGATAGGTGATAACGCTTTCCATTCGTTTGTTGGAATCCTTTCAAATATACTGCCCGACGACAGAGGGATCAAGGATGGAGCAGATTGTCTCGAAAAACGCCCCAAAGTCCGTTGGCGATGGGGGATGAGATCATACCGGTCAGTTGATTGGCAACCCATTCAAAGGGCGAGAATCCGAGCCTTGAGAGCGCCAAAAGCGCGATCAGCACACCGAACATGATCTGTCTTTCGTATTTCATAATACCAAAATAGTATTTGGGAGGCAGGAATACAAACGCGATTCTCGAGCCGTCAAAGGGAGGAACGGGGATGAGATTAAAGGTCATGAACACAAAATTGATCATGGCGCCGTAGTCGAACATGATAGCCAACCAATAGACGCAGTTTATCAGAAACAGACTTTCGGATGTGAAGGTCAAGTAGGCATAAACCGCCAGACATACACCAAACAGTGCCGCGCAGATCACACCAAGAATGAGATTTGCCGCAGGTCCTGCCGCGGCGGAAAGTGCCATGCCCCGACGGGGGTTACGGAAGTTACGGGTGTTGATGGGAACGGGATTTGCCCAACCGTAGCCAAAGACCATCATGGCAAGAAAGCCGATGGGATCCAAATGCTTTGCCGGGTTGAGGGTCAGACGTCCCATGAGATACGCGGTGTTGTCACCGCATTTATAGGCGACCCATCCGTGAGCAGCCTCGTGCGCGGAGAGCGCCAGCATCATCATGGGAAGTGTCAGTAACAGAGAAACAATGATGGTTTTGGGATCGCCGCTGCTCAAAAGGGATAACAGCATAATAAAAACTCACTTTCTTTGAGAAATAGAGAAGAATCAGAGCTTGATGCCGGTGTATTCCCCGATCAGCGTCCAAAGCTCTTGACGTCCCACGTTCTTGAGGGCGGAATAGAAAAGGATGGGGGTATCGGTAGGAATGTCGGGGTGGCTTCTCAAAAGCTCCTCGGATTTTTTACGCTCGGTGGCGTTGAGCTTGTCGCACTTGGTGGCAACCACAATAAAGGGGATGCCGCACTGACTCAGGTATTGCAGCATCATTTCATCGTCCGCCGTAGGACCAATGCGGCTGTCCACCAGCTGAAGCACCACCTTGACAAGGTCAAAGTTGGGGTTGTTGGTAAAATATCCGTCGGTCAGAGAGGACCATTTTTCCTTGTCGGCAGGATTGCGCTTGGCAAAGCCGTAGCCGGGCAGATCCACCAAAAAGAGCTTTTTGTCCACGTCGTAGAAATTGACGGTAATGGTCTTTCCGGGAGCGGAGCTGACACGTGCCAGCGATTTTCTGCCCAGGAGCGAATTGATCAGCGAGCTTTTTCCCACGTTGGAGCGTCCCGAAAAGGCGATCTGCACCATGGGATCGGTGGGGAATTGACGGGGGAGCCCCGCGCTGATACGAAGATTGGTGTTGTTGAGATTCAGAGACATTTTGATCACTCCTTATCACGCATCGGTTTTTGCGTTGATGTGTGTTTGTACCGAGCCGGGCATAAAGGCGGCAAGGGAAGAATGCTCACCGCGGCTTTCCTTTTCCGCTTTTTGCACAGGGAGCAACGCCTGATCCAGTACTTCCTTGATCTTTTTGCAGGGAACGAAGATCAGATTTTCACGCGCCAGAGGATCCAGCTCCTCCATGTCGCGCAGATTGTCGTTTGGAATCAGCACGGTCTTTACACCGGCGTTGTATGCCGCCATGGTCTTTTCCTTCAGTCCTCCAATGGCAAGCACGTTGCCGCGCAGACTGATCTCGCCCGTCATGGCAACGTCGCGGCGCACGGGACGCCCCGTCAGCGCACTGATGATGGCGGTGGTCATGGTGACACCCGCAGAGGGACCGTCCTTGGGAACTGCCCCCTCGGGGAAGTGGATATGAATATCCTTGGTCTTGTAAAAATCGGTGGGAATGCCGTATTCGGTTGCTACCGAGCGAACCAAGCTGACGGCGATCTGTGCCGATTCCTTCATCACATCTCCCAAGGAGCCCGTGGTCTCGATCTTGCCCGTTCCCTCCAGAACGGCAACCTCCACCTTGAGCATACTTCCGCCAAGCTCGGTGTAGGCAAGTCCGTTGACACAGCCAACCTCGTCCTCGGCATCGATCAGCTCGGGCAGAATTTTACGCGCACCGAGATAGGAGGCAATATCCTTTTGGTCAATGACCACCTTCTTGGCTTCCTCGGCAAGCAGCTTTTTGCCCGCCTTGCGACAAAGGGTTGCGATGCTACGCTCCAGATTGCGCACGCCCGCCTCGTGGGTATAGTAATCGATTACCTCGATCAAAGCCTCGTCCGTGATCTTCAACGTCTTTTTGGAAAGGCCGTGACGCTTGAGCTGCTTGGGCAAAAGATGGCTTGTAGCAATGGCAAGCTTTTCGCGCTTGGTGTAAATGCTCAGCTCAATGATTTCCATACGGTCGAGCAGGGGACGGGGGACGCCCAAAAGATTATTTGCCGTGGCAATGAACATACAATCCGAAAGATCGTAAGGAAGCTCCACAAAATGATCGCGGAAGGTCTTGTTCTGCTCACCGTCCAGCACCTCCAGAAGTGCCGAGGTGGGATCTCCGTGGGTGTCACGGGTCATTTTGTCGATCTCGTCCAAAAGGATGAGCGGATTCTTTACCCCTGCTTGGGTTACGGCAGTGATGATTCTGCCGGGCATAGCGCCGATATAGGTCTTGCGGTGGCCGCGAATATCCGCCTCATCGCGCACGCCTCCCAAGGAGATGCGCACGTATTTGCGGTTCATGGCACGGGCAATGGAGGCACCGATGGAGGTTTTACCCACGCCGGGAGGGCCTACGAGACAGAGAATCTGTCCTTTGAGCTCAGGGCTCAGCTGCTTGGCGGCAATGTACTCCACAATGCGTTCCTTCACCTTCTCCAAGCCGTAGTGATCGGCATCCAGTGTCTTCATTACCGCGCTAAAATTCAATTTGTCCTTGGAGGTCTTGGTCCAGGGAATATCCAGACAGATGTCCAGATAGTTGGCAATCACCGTGGCTTCCGCAGAGCCGAAGGGGGCTTTGGAAAGGCGGTCGGTCTCCTTGAGAAGCTTGGCTTCCACCTCTTTGGGAAGGTCGGATTCCTTGATGCGACGGGTGAATTCCTCCACGTCGCCCGCGTCGCCCAGCTCCTCCTGAATCACCTTGATCTGCTCACGCAGATAGTATTCGCGCTGGTGTCGGTTCATACGGCTGTTGACCTTATGGCGGATTTTTGCCTCGGTCTCCAGAATGGTGGCTTCCTCCTGCAGGATCTCCAAAAGGATCTCACAGCGGCGCAGGGGATCAAAGCACTCCAGCACGGCTTGCTTGTCGTTGTTGCGCACCAGAATATTGGCGGCAATAAAATCGGCAAGCTGACCGGGATCGTCATAGAATCTGGCGGCGTTGATCATCTCCTCCGAGCTGGAGGGAAGAAAGCGGGCATTGCGCTCCAGAGCGCTCATCATTTCATGAATACAAGCCTCTCCGCGCACACCTCCGTGACCCGGCAAAAAGATGTTTTTGCAGATCAGATCGGCTTCAATATGATCCTCGGCAAAGTCATACTTGATCACGGTTGCTCTCGCCAAGCCCTCGGCGATAATACGCGTGGAGCCCTCGGGAGCGCGCAGAAGCTGCTTGATCTTTGCTACGGTTCCCACGGTGTAAAAGGGGAATTCGTCGGTGGTGCGCTTCCTTTTTTGAGACAGCTCGGAATATGCGGTTAAAAATACCAAAGAGCTTCCCGAGCCTGCAATTTTGGCGGCGGCAAGGTCGGTTTCATCGCTGATTTCAAAATTGATGGCGATGGAAGGGAACGCGACGGTTCCGCGCAAGGGAATCACGGGAAGGTTAATTTGTTCGGCTTTTTCGATGTAAGAGGGCATTGCTTGATCCTTTCAAAAGGGAAAATAATATAAACATAAATAATTATTATCTCATTATACCATAAGCAAACGATAATTTCCATAGATTTTTGAAAAAAGTTTCATTATTTCATCAAAAAACGGGATACTTTTTCACGTTGGGTTTAAAAATCTTGTCGGAATTGAAAAAAGAATCTTTACTTGCGGCTTTTTTTGTGGTATACTATATCCTGCGAGAATTTGCATTTCATTTGCGGAACGGAGAACGTCATGGAAACAAAGCCCTTTGTGCTGAAAAGTGAATATACTCCAACGGGAGACCAGCCCGAGGCAATCGAAAAGCTGGTTGCGGGCTTGGAGGCGGGTCTGCCCATGCAGACTCTTTTGGGCGTGACCGGATCGGGCAAAACCTTTACCATGGCAAACGTCATTGCCCGTGTCAACCGTCCCACACTGATCTTGGAGCCCAACAAAACCTTGGCGGCGCAGATCTGCTCCGAGATGCGGGAGTTCTTTCCCGATGCCGCCGTGGAGTTTTTCGTCTCCTACTACGATTACTACCAGCCTGAGGCGTACATCCCCGGCAAGGATATGTATATCGAAAAGGACGCGCTGATCAACGATGAAATCGACCGTCTGCGCCACAGTGCCACCAGCGCGCTTTTCGAACGACGTGACGTGATTATCGTGGCATCTGTCTCCTGTATTTATTCCTTGGGTGACCCGAGTGAATACCAAGGCTTGGTGCTTGCCATCCGTCCGGGAACTCAGATGAGCCGTGATATTTTCATCCGCAAGCTGGTTGCCAACAGCTACAATCGCAACGATATGGCGCTGGCGCGTGATTCCTTCCGCGTGCGCGGAGACACGGTGGAGGTCATTCCCGCAAATATGAACGACAGTGCTCTGCGCGTGGAGTTTTTCGGTGACGAGATCGACCGTATTTCCGAGATCAATATTGTTACGGGAGAGCTGAAGCGCGTGCTTTCTTACGCCTCCATTTACCCGGCTACTCACTATGCCGTATCCGATGAAAAGCGCGAAGCGGCGTTTGGCGAGATCGAGCGTGAAATGATCGAGCGTGCGCAGTTTTTTGAGTCCGAAAACAAGCTGATCGAAGCACAGCGAATTCAGGAACGCGTCAAATACGATCTGGAAATGCTCCGCGAAATCGGCTTTTGCTCCGGAGTGGAAAACTACTCCCGCGTGCTTTCGGGAAGGCCCGCAGGCTCAACGCCCTTTACGCTGCTTGACTATTTCCCCGAGGATTTTATCATGTTCATCGATGAATCCCACGTCATGGTGCCGCAGGTGCGCGGCATGAGCGGCGGTGACACGGCTCGAAAGAAAAATCTGATCGATTACGGCTTTCGTTTGCCCTCGGCATACGATAACCGCCCGCTTTACTTTGAAGAATTTGAAGAATCGATCCACCAAGCCGTGTTTGTAAGTGCCACCCCGGGTGACTACGAAAACGAGAATACCCGACAGGTGGCGGAGCAGATCATTCGTCCCACGGGACTGCTGGATCCCGAGGTGGAGGTGCGCCCCATTGAAGGACAGGTGGACGATCTCATGGGCGAAATTCGCATACGTGTAGCAAAAAACGAGCGTGTTCTGGTCACTACTCTGACCAAGAAGATGGCGGAAGATCTGACCGAATATCTGGAAGGAAACGATATCCGTGTGCGCTACATTCACTTTAACGTGGATACTATGGAACGCATGGAGATCATCCGTGACCTGCGTTTGGGCGAATTCGACGTGCTGGTGGGAATCAATCTTTTGCGCGAAGGCTTGGATATTCCCGAGGTCTCTCTTGTCGCCATTCTTGATGCGGACAAAGAAGGCTTCCTTCGCGCCGAGCGCTCCTTGATTCAGACCATCGGACGTGCCGCCCGAAACGCCTCGGGTAAGGTCATCATGTACGCCGATTCGATTACGCGCTCCATGAAAGCAGCCATTACCGAGACCGAGCGACGCCGCAAAATTCAAAACGATTACAATCAAGCCCACGGCATTACGCCCAAGACCATCGTCAAAGGCGTGCGCGACGTCATTGAAATCGGTGCCGCCGATGAAAAGAACAAGAAGGGAAGCGGAAAGCCCGAGCAAGAAAGCAAGCTGACCGCCGCCGCGCGCGAACAGCTGATCGAAGATTTGACCCGCGAAATGAAAGAAGCCGCGCGTAAGCTGGAGTTCGAACAGGCCGCCTACCTACGCGACCGCATCAAAAAGCTCCGCGAAGGCAAAGTCGACGTGGCAAAGCCTTCGAGAAAAAAGAGAAAGTAAGGAAAGGATTTCGCCCTCCGCGGAGGGGGAGAAGGAGAGTTTCGCCCGTTGCGACGGGCGACCAAGGCTACGCGCCTTGGATGGGCGCCACCTTTTGGAAAAGGTGGACGAAAACTTTTCACAGAAAAGTTTTTTTACTTTTTTGAGGTGCGGTGCCTCTGTCGTTTGTTGGGTTACTGTTTTCTGTTAGTTTTTCGAACAGACGGGAAGGTACTGCCGATAGCGGTCAGGGACCACCAACCCTGCCCGCTCCACAAAGTTAGTGAGAGAATAGGAGGGGATGAGTGCAAACATCCCGTCCATGTGTCATCCTGAGCGGAGAAAAATATCCGGTGGATGTTTTTCGTAGTCGAACCCGACCATAGGGAGGGCGGCGCCGTAGGCGACGGGGTCTCCTAACGATTTTCCATATCCCCTGCGCGGAGAAAAAACGCACGTTCGGCGTATCGATGCGGTTTGAATTTTTGCCTGTAGGGGTCGACGTCCTCGACGACCCGAGAAGCAACAAATTTTGCTTTTTATACGGCTACCAATCCTAGCCG
>SVSL01000072.1 GCA_015064315.1 Oscillospiraceae bacterium | reverse complement strand
CAACGACGATTCTCACTACGATCTGCTCTCCTGTCTGCAAAAGTCGATCCGCGGCTCCGACCCCGATGCTTCGATCTTCTATCTTGCCAAGCTGCTCTCCCTGGGCGAGCTTCTCTCGGTCTGCCGCAGACTGCAGGTCATCGCCCCCGAGGATATCGGCCCCGCCTATCCCCTTGCCGCAGCCATGACCCACGCCTGCTGAACCTCGGCAAAGGAGCTGGGCATGCCCGAAGCGCAGATTCCTCTTGCCAACGCGGTGATCACCCTTGCCACCGCCCCCAAATCCAACGCCGCCGAGACCTCGATCCTTGCCGCCATGGAAGCCGTGAAGCAAGGAAAAGGCATGGAGATCCCCGTGCATCTGCAAAGTCCCCTCTTCAAGGGCTACAAATATCCCCACGATTACGAAAACCACTACGTAGCCCAGCAGTACCTCCCAAGCGACCTCCTCGGCACCAAGTTCTATACCCCCGGTCCCAACAAAACCGAGCAAGCCGCCGCTGAGTATTGGAAGAAGATAAAGAAGGAATAGTTTTTTTATAGAGGAAGGGGAACGATTGGGGAGTTTCGCGTCCTGCGGAACGCGCCAAGGGCTCCTCGCCCTTGACCTCGCCCGCTTTTTGAAAAAAGCGGGGCAAAAACTTTTCACAGAAAAGTTTTTTTATTGGTTTTGATGCTCTGCCTCTGTCGGTAGTTGGGTGACTGTTTTCTATTAGTTTCTATGACAGACGGAAAGATACTACCGATAGCGGTCAGGGACCACCAACCCTGCCCGCTCCATAATGTTAGTGGAAGAACAGGAATGGATGATTGCGAACATTCCGTCTATGTGTCATCTCTGAGAAGGCTCCCCTTGGGGGGAGCTCCCACCGTAGGTGGGTGAGAGGGGGACTCCGTAGGGGCGACCGCCACGCTTGCGTGGTGTTTGGTCGCCCGCCCGTAAAAAATCCCGACGTTGAAAAAACGGGCGACCAATGGTCGCCCCTACGATCAACGATGGGTGAAATCTGAAATTATATGGCTACGCTCTTTTATTCGATTTCCATCAAACCTTGTAGGGGGCGACATCCTCGACGCCCCGGAAACGAAAGAATTTTCAATTTGCAACCGGCTATTATTTGTAGCCGTTTAAAATTGCTTCTCGGGTCGTCGAGGACGTCGACCCCTACAGGCAAAAATTCAAATCGCATCGATACGCCGATACGGAGCGAAGACCTTATCGTTTCCGGACCGTCGAGGACGCCGGTCCCTACAGGCAAAATGTTTAACCTCAGCAACACGCCGATACGGAGCAAAAACCTTATCGTTTCCGGGTCGTCGAGTTCTCGTTGCGACTCGGTCACGCTCCCGTTCTGACACCACACCGTGGTGTCATTCATTACGCTCGCGCCGCTTTGCTACGTCGACTCCTACAATCAAATGAGGCGGTCTCACCGCACGTTCGGCGGTTTCTCCGCGTGGGGGATACGGAAACTCGTTAGGAGACCCCAACGCCTGCGGCGTTGCCAGCCCTTTGGGCGATTTCGACTACGTGCTTCGCCCTGCGCTCAGGGTAACACGAAAATGATAAATTACGCGCAAACCCGTAGGGGCGATTCAAGGATAGATGAAATCGGGAATGATCCGGCTACGCTCTTTCGTCCGATTTTCCTCAAACCTTGTAGGGGGCGACGTCCTCGACGCTCCGAGAAGAAAAAGCGTTTGCTTTGCGTGCGGCTACATACCAATAGCCATTTTAAAAGCAAAATTTGTTGCTTCTCGGGTCGTCGAGGACGTCGCCCCCTACAGGCAAAAATTCAAATCGCATCGATACGCCGATACGGAGCGAAAACCTTATCGTTTCCGGGGCGATTCAAGGCTATCGCCGTGTTCATTTATGGAGATTCAATTTTTCACCGATGGGCAATTTTTACGAAAGGCTCCCCTTGGGGGGAGCTCCCACCGCAGATGGGTGAGAGGGGAACTAAAGTAGGAAACTTCGATCTTTGTGTTGTCTACCAACAAAAAAGGGACGAAGAGCTATCAAGCTCTTCGCCCCTTTTCTTTGCAAACGCTGCATTTGTGGGCACAAATTGCAAGCGTGAAATAGGATATTTGCGTAACGTCCGCAGCTTTTACAAAAGCTTATCCAAGGTAGGAATCGTTGGGGGTTACCGGAGCTTCCTTGTTTGAATCGCTACCAAAGATCTCTTCAAAATCCTCAAACACCTTCTCGGCGCGATCAATAATATCCTTGAACTCTGCCTTATCCAGCTCAAACAGGTTGGTAACCTCGTTCTTGTTCAAAACCTTGGGCATGGGATCGTTCTCATCGATGATAAAGGTAAAGGAAAATCCCTTATCGATCTTCTCATTCTCGTAGGAGATGGAATTGATCACCAGAGTGGTGGTGTCACCGTCAACCTTCAAACTGCCGCCAAAAGCAAATTCAACCTCGGGGATCTTGAAGGTAAAGGCATCGGTCTTTCTGTTGTGCTCAACGGTGAACGCCGTCATGGTATTACCATCCACACTTGCCACAAGAGCTGCCTTATATGCATCGGCATCGTTCTGGGTGATCTCGTAGGTGAGTACTACTTCACCCGCAATGTCAAGAGAGATGCGGTTGGAGGTCTTAACGCCATCCTTGCCCAGATCCAGGGTCAGAGCGGTCATAATGTTATTCTCTTCCACGGAACCGTTTCTGACGCTTACGGTCAGCTTGCGCAGGGTGGAAGCATCGGTGGGAGTAACAACCTCCAGGATAAGAGCACCTTCACCAATCTCCTCGACGGTGGGGAGGTTCTCTCCAAGCTCTGCCAAAAGATTATCGAACTGCACGCCAAACTCGGCACCGGACATACCCGTGTAATCGGAAAGCATATCGGCGTACTTCACAATCAGATCGCGAAGCTCTCCATCATTCTTTACGGCGTTCAAAAGATCGCTCAGAATGCCGATCACTGCCTGTTCATCAATGGTCAGGGTAACGGTACGCTCGTCGTCAACGTTCTGCATGGTGTAGGTAGCATTGTTTTCAATGGCATCAAAAATAACCTTTACGTAACGATCAGCCAGCGCCTGAATCTCAGCGGAAGCTTCATCCAGAGCATTTCCGTCCAGTACGCCAAGGATCTCGGCAATGATCTCAACGGTCTCGGCATCAAGCATCTGCTCGGTTACGAAAACGGAGGACTGAAAGGTCTTTTTCAGCTCGCCGCGAATCAGACCGATGGAGCCGCCCAGCACGTTCTCGTTGGAAACGTACAGATACTCGGAATTCATGTAGAAGTCGCCGCCAAATTCAAAATCGATATTCTCGGAGGGAATCTTGATATCGGTGTGCGTATTCTGGAGAAGGATCGCCTTGTCTCCAAAGTAGTACTTGCCGCCCACGTCTATCGATCCGGTAAAACCGGGCTCGCCAACCATCTCTGCCATTTTGCCAAGGTCAACGTTTGCCCCAAGCTCCATAGAACCGCCATTCGTCATAGCGAACAGAGGTCTGAGCTCCTCTCTCTGCTGCAGATCTGCAGCAAAGCCTACCAGAGCATTTCTGAAGACAGCAGCCGCACTGTTGTCAACGTCTTCGTCATCATTGTTCTTCTTGTTTTTGCATCCCGCGAAAGCAGCAAGCACCATGAGCATCGCCATAAGGAGTGCCGCAATACGCAACGTAGTTTGCTTTTTCATAAAAATGTCTCCTTCTTTGTAATTTTTATTTGAATTATCGCCGCCTCAAGGATCAAAGGAGCTGTGCCCAAAGCCCTCTTGATTTGGTTATAATTTCCCAGATATCATCGGTGGTCAGATCAAAGAGATTTCTGACCGCCTTTTTGGCAAGGGGCTTTGGCATTTTGTCCTTCATTTGGAAGGTCAATTCAATGTGAAAGCCCTCGTCGATCCAACTTCCTTTGTCATCCGTAAACTTTTCCGCAATGACCGTGGTTGACTTTTTCGTCTCGATCCAGTCCCCCATGAGATAGCGTTCGGTGCCTCCATCTCTCCAAAACAAGCAAAAGGAATCGTTTTGTTCGTCAATAGAAAGAAAAAACAAAGGATACACTCCCCGATCCAATTCGCGATACAAAGACGCGCGACGGATCCCGTCCGCGTGGGAGATCGAATAGGTATAAGAGACGCTTCCAACGGAAACCGTAATGCGGTCGGTCTTTTTTGCGCCCTCCTTGCCAAAATCCAAGGAAAACAACGCGTTGTCGCCGTCAAGGAAGCGAAGTGACAGAAGCTTGGAGGACAAGCGAGGTGTGACGATCTCAACAACGCGCGTGGCATCGGTTGCAGATTCCCAGCTCTCCGTTTCGGCATGAAGCCATTGGCGTAATGCCCCCGAAGGGCTTTTGAGCCAAGTATCCTCGGAAAGGATCCCGAGGCCGACCAAAAGATCATTCAAAAGGCTTCCGTATTGATCAATGACCTCGCAGAACGCCTCGTCCGAAAGCATCTCCGAAAGCCGATGCAAAACCGCTCTGACACCGTCCGCGTCCAGCGTTGCGGTAACCACACGGCATTTTACGCGCTCGCCCTGCAACAGGACCTCCCTTGTCTCGCTCTTGTAGTCAGCGTTCTTTTCCACGCAAAGGACCAGCTCGGCAAGATACTCCAAAAGAAGGGAGGAATCCGATTTTTTCTCCTCGGAGATGCCGTCATATTCCTTCATCATGGGCAAAAGCTCGCGGTAAAGCTCAACGGGCATTTCCCGCGCAAGCTCCGAAGACTTGAGTGCCTCGGTCATCTCTCCCTTGATCATACCAACGGCACCGCCCGTAAGATCACTGTCCAAATAAGCGTATTTTTTGCCTACGTAAAGATCCGCCTCCGTTTGAAAGCCGTTCAGCCCCAGACAGGCGTTTTTGAGGAAGAGCGTTCCCTTGCCAAAATAAAGCTTTCCGTCCAAGGAAAGATCCAGCTCCTCACCAATGTAAAGCTCTCCGTTGACGGGAGGATACATGGCATTGGTGTCGATATCCGCCGAAACCGAAAGAGAGCCCTTTTTGCTCATTTTGACCAAGGGCTTCAGCTCGGAGCGATCCAACAGATCGTCCGCTACCCCTGCAAGGGCGTTCCGCGCCACGATCCTTGGGGTATTCAGATAGATCAAAAGTCCCACGCCCAAAACCGCCAAGAGGATCAGCGCGATGAGGAGGCGCCTTTTCTTCATAAGCGACAGCTCTCCTTACAGATATATTCACCGTTTTGAAAACGGTTCACTCTTATTATATCACCAACGAAAGAAAAAGTCAAGTGTTTTCTAAAAGCAAGCGGAAATTGGAAGAATTTCATATAAAATCTTCCCCTTGACGTTGCACACGCCCGTGACGGGGACGTGCATGATCCGAAAATCGGCGCGCAGAGCTTATTGAACACCCGTGTGTCCGAAGCCGCCCGCGCCTCTCTCGGTCTCGTCCAGCTCCTCTGTGGGAAGGAACGCCGCGTGGCAGACCGGCATGAACATCATTTGCGCAATGCGGTCTCCGCGTCGCACCTCAAAATTCTCGCTTCCGTGATTGATGAGCACCACCGAGATCTCGCCTCGATAGTCGCTGTCGATCACGCCAATGCCGTTTGCCAGCGTGACACCGTTCTTCAGTCCGTGTCCGCTTCTTCCCGCGATCACGGCAACCACGTCACGGCTCTCGGGGGAAATGGCAACGCCCGTGGGGATGCGTCCTCTCTCGCCGGGCTGCAGCGTGATCACCTCACCCTCCTCCAGCGCCGCGCGCAGATCCACTGCCGCCGAGCCCTCGGTGGCGTATTCGGGAGCATCCATGCCCCGTGTCAATTTGATTTTTACGTTCAAATTCATTGCTCTGAAATTCCTTTCTCAACACAAAATTGCTTCAATACCATTGCCCTCTCACCCGCTTTGCGGGAGCTCCCCCAAAGGGAGATCCTGTGAACCTTCAGCCTCGCCCCAAGGGAGAGGTGGATCGCCCTGTGGGCGAGACGGAGAGGGGACTCTTTGACGTTTCAAGCAGAAGCGAAAAATCGGTATTACTCCTCAAACGCGCCAAACAGAAAATCATATCCCTCGTCACTGTCGTTTACGGTGTGACCGCCCTCCCAGACCGAGAAGACCAGATTTTCTTCCTTTTCAAACGCTTTGAAATATTTTTCCACGCGTGCCGCCTCGGGAATGGCGTGGCGATAATCGAACACGGGATCCTTCATGCCAACGCTCAAAAAGAGCTTGCGGGGGGCGCAGAGCCCCGCCACCTCGGCATCCTGAAAGAGGAAGCCCGCATCCTGATAGCACCAATCTGTAAAATGGGTGTAGCGGTCGCGGTTGTTGAAGCAAGCGTTGGAATATCCCGCCTTGATGCGGGTATCCGCCGCCATGGTATGCAGAGTAAAATAACCGCCGTAGGAAAGTCCCATCATGCCAATCTTCTCCCCGTCCACCATTTCCGTTTCGGAGAAAAAGCTGATGGTGCGTCGGATAAAGGTGACCTCAAGTCCCGTAAGGCTCAATCCAAAGCGGCGCAAAGATGCGTCGAGGGCTTTTCTGTCATAGGCGATGGGGTGCTGTCTTTGCGTCTCGCACTTGTCGTCCTTGTGTCGCCAAAGGAGAAGCTGCGGTGCAAACACAACAGCGCCTCTTTCCAGGGTACGACGGATCATATGATTGTAGTTGTTCTTGCCAATCATGTCGCTCGCAAGCTCGGGCGTGCCGCCGCCTCCGTGCTGACAGATGATCAGCGGCGCGGGTTCTTTTCTTTCGTGCGGAACGAACAGAATTCCGTAAAAGGGGATCCCCTCGGGCATATGGAGGGCATAGCGGTAGAGCTTGCAGACCTCGTCCTCGCCCATCTCCTCACAATCGAATTGCGCAGGCGCGGAAATATCCATATTGTCTATGCCCAGCATCCAGAGATAATCGCGGCGGAACTCCTCGATCCTTTTGGGAAGCTCGCTTGCGGGCATATATTCCTCTCGCTTGTCGGCACCGTCAATATTCAATTTTTCTATAAACGCCGTGAGGCCCTCCACGTAGCCGCGGCGATAAGCATCACCCGTTTCGGGGGCTTCGGTGTAGATCTGTTTGCCTTTGAATTCCATAATGATCTCCTATGTATGAAAAAATGTTTTTGGCAAGCAAACGCCTGCTTTTTAGCTAATGGATTTTTCAAAGCCTCCCTTGTGTAAAGGGAGGTGCCGAGGAACGAGGCGGAGGAATTGTAGAATATGAAAACATCGGTTGCCTTCAATAATACAATCTTAAAAACGCCTTACCCCTTCACCTTATATCCCTTGGCGCGCAGAAATTCGCAAAAATCCTCATAGCTTCCCTTGGTAAAGCAATCCTTTTGAACGGGGATCATCTGATAGGCAAAGGTCTGCAACAACAAATAGCTTTTGGTACAGTTGACGCGCTTGATCTTTTGCAGCTCAAAGGTCATTTCCGTTCCCAAAGAGGTCTTATAAAGAATCCGATCCTCCAGAACCTTGACGGTATAAACGATCAGCTTTCCGTTTCCGTCCTCCATCTGACGCTTCAAGCCAACGCTGACGTTTCTCTTGTAAATGAAAAAGATCAGCAAAAACCAAAGAATCGGACCGATTGTCCACACCAAGCGTTCTCTCGTTCCCATGATAAAGGAAACAACGTTGGTAATCACAGAGAGCACCATGCTCACGTAAAGCGCGATCAAAAGCGGACGCTTGAAGAACGTAAAGGAATAAAACTCTTTGAAAAATTTGCCATCCCGAACGTGGATGTTCTCAAACAAAACCTCGGCTTCTTCCTCGACGGCAAAGGTCGAAATTCCATTGTTATCCATAAAAAATCTCCTTTATTGCAGTTTTTGAAAAGAGGTGGGGGTGTGGGGGAGGGGGAAAACTTTTTCCAAAAAGTTTTCCCCCTCCCCCACAAAAATCCTATAAAATTAGTGAATCGCGGTGCCTTCGGGGACGGAGTCGTCTACGAAGATGATCTTGCAGCCGCAGGCGTTGTTGGTGGCGGCAAGAAGCATACCGTTGGAATTGACGTTGCAGATACGGTTGGGCTTGAGGTTGGCAATGACGATGATCTTGCGTCCCACCAGCATCTCGGGCGTGTATTCCTCCTTGATGGAGGACATGATCACGCGTTCACCGATGCCGTCAAAGAGCGTCAGCTTGAGGCAGGAATGAGACTTGCGAACGCCCTCTGCCTTGAGGATCTTGCAAACGCGGAAATCCATCTTGGCAAAGTCGTCAATGGTGACCTGCTCCTTGATGGGCTCCACAGGATCGGGCGTGCGGTCGATCTCTTCCTCCACAACCGCTTCTTCCGCAACCTCGGCAGGCTTATCCGCCTCGGCTTCGGCTTCGGTCTGTGCATAGGAGAAGTCCAGAAGTCCCACGTACTTGTCGGCTTCAATCGCGTAGAGGAACAGGTACAGACGAGGTCCTCTTTCCTTATCGATGAGAAGCTTGTAAACCGTGCGGAAGAACGCGCCCTGAATGCCCTTGAGCTCCTTATCGGAAAGCTCGGTGCCGTATACCGCCTTCGGGATGGCGTAAAGCTCGGCGTTCAGCTCGTCAAGAGAGTATCCGCCCTTGGCGATATAATCGTGCAGAAGAGCGATCTCCTTCTTTTCTTCCTCGGTAAGCGTATTGTAAATCTCCCAGTTACGGGTAGCGCGCAGGCGGTTGACCTGATCGGGTGCGCACTGCTCCAGCCAGAACTTGGCGCGCTCCAGTCTGTCGGCAAACTGCTCTGCCTTGTAGGGCGTGCCGATCTTCTCGAACACGGTCTCCAGCATGGGAATATTGAAGTTTACGATAGAGCCCATCTGCACCAGAAGCGCCATGGGAACGGTTTCAACCTCCCGTCCATCAACCTGACACAGATACATGATGTCGCGAACGGCATCGGTCGCCTTGCCCTCGCGGACGTCGGTGAGCATCTTGTCAAATTCAAAGTACTGACGCAGAATACCGTCGTCAAAGCAGATATCAAACGCCTTGGTGGGATCGGTCTTTGCGTAGAGCCAGAGAAGAACCTCGGGCTGATAGAGCTTGAGCAGGGTCTCGGGGGTCAGATTCAGACCCGAGGAGCTGGACATCTTGCCGGTCATGCCCTTGATTCCGATGAATTCATAGCCCTGATAGATGGGGGCGTCGTGTCCGAACACCTTTTTGGCGATCTGCTTGGAGTTGTTGTAGGAGCCGGTGGGCGCGGAGTGATCCTTTCCGCCGGGCTCAAAGTCCACGTTCTCGTATCTCCAGCGCATAGCCCAGTCCACCTTCCAGCCCAGCTTGCAGTTGAAGTTGTCACGGAAGTTGAAATGTCCCGCGTGTCCGCAACGGCAGGTGTAGTCTGCCTCGGTTCCGTCCTCGTTGAAGGCTGTGATGGTGGTAAAGTCGGTGTGGCACTCGGGGCAGAAGATGCTCACGGGAGAGTATGCCGCCTTTTCGGCATCATGCTCCGCGCGTCTTTCCTCCTCGGATTTGGACATATCCTTGGTCTTGAAGGAGTCCAGAATCTCAAAGATCTCGCCTCTCTTCTGAATTGCCTCGATCACGTCCTTGTTGTACTTGCCCGAGCGGTACATATCCGCCTGATAGCGGCAGTCCAGCTCGATGCCAAAGGGCTCAATACCCTTGAGGAATTCCTCCTCGAAATGCTTGGCGTAGTTCTCGTGGCAGCCCCAAGGATCGGGAATGTCCACGTAGGGGCAACCAATATATTTGTCGTAGCTGTTGCCCACAACCGCCTGCACGTTGGCAGGAATCTTGCGGCAACGGTCAAATTCGTCCCAAGAGATCAGAAGTCTTGCCTTCTTTCCCTTTTTCTGCAGGGATTTGACCACGAACAGGGGGGTGGCAAGATCGCGGAAATTACCGATGTGTACCGAGCCCGAGGGGCTGACACCGGCGGCGCAAACGTATTCTTCCTTGTCGGGATGCTGCTCAATAATTCTTTGAGCGATCTCTTCTGACCAATGCATAGTAAAAACCTCGCTTTTGTACTTAAAAATATTCCATTGTATTATATCACATTTCCAAAAAGATGTCAACTGTTTCTTCTCAAAAGTGATTTTTTTCTTCTAAAAAATGATTTTCCGTTCAGAGCGTCTTGCATTCGAACGTTTTTTGTGGTAAGATAAAGCAAACGAATGCTCAAAAAGGAGAAAAAGCACATGAACTCGCAAAGCATCCCCCGTCCCGAGCATCCCGAGCCTCAATGGGAGCGCAAAAATTGGGTTAACCTGAACGGTGAATGGCAGTTTGAGCTCGACCACGGCGCCAGCGGTCAGGACAGAGGCTTGATCGAAGCCGATTCCTTGAAGGCTCGGATCACCGTTCCCTTCTGTACCGAATCCAAGCTCTCGGGCGTGGAATACACCGATTTTATCAATCAGGTATGGTACAAAAAGGAGGTCTTCTTTTCCAAGGATGAGCTTGCCGATCAGCGCGTCATCCTGCATTTCGGCGCAGCCGATTACCGCACCACGGTATGGGTCAACGGCGCGATTGCGGGCGACGTTCACGTAGGCGGTCAGACCCCCTTCTCCTACGACGTTACCGATCTGATCGTTGACGGCAAAAATCTCATTACGGTCTGCTGCTTTGACGATACCCGCGGCGTTCAGCCCAACGGCAAGCAATGTCAATTTTACAAATCCCGTGTCTGCCGCTACACCCGCACCACGGGCATCTGGCAGACGGTTTGGTATGAGATCGTTCCCAAAAATCACCTGCTCTCCGCGCGCCCAAGGTGGACATGAAGCCTCTTGCCGAGATCAATCGACGCAAGGCGGCGATTGAGGATTGAGCAGAAAGAGGCTGTCTCACCAAGATGAAAGGTTTTGGTCAAGCTTTTTCAAAAGCTTGCGCGGTGAAGGGCGCGTAGCCCTTCTCGCCCTCCGCAGAGGGCGAAACATCCCCAAACGGCGTTTTCTTTGTGAACTTTCTTTTGCGCCTGCGGTGTCAAAAGAAAGTGGCTGACGACTTTGTGCAATCGAACGACCCGCGCACCTTGGGTCACAAAAAAAGGCTCCCCCGTGGGGGTGCATGCGATAGAGCAGTATCCAATGGAACAACGCCTACCTACAGGAAAAGGACGGAGAATTGTTAAGATTCTTCGTCCTTTTTTCTTGACAAGCACTGACTTAATTAAAGACACCAAATTTTGTCTTTGTCAAATTATCAAACTTTATTGACAAATCAACAGAAATGTGATAAAATATACTCGTCACACAATCTAATATTTTTTCGTGTTAGTGGGAAACTATCCTTGGTAAAAGGTGTTTCCTTTTTTCCTCATACCCACTAACACTGGCGAGAGATTGTGTGACAACAATGAAGGAACACTTTTTCGGTGCGTTCCTTCATGGGGCGCACTTTTTTATATACTGAGGGGGGAATATATGAACAATAATGATATACCAAGAAAGATAAT
>SVSL01000071.1 GCA_015064315.1 Oscillospiraceae bacterium | reverse complement strand
AGGTTTGAGGAAAATCGAATAAAAGAGCGTAGCCGTGTAATCCACGATTTCCGTTCCTCTTGATCGTAGGGGCGATTCATGAATCGCCCGTTTATGAAAATCAGATTTTTTACAGGCGGACGACCAAACACCACGCAAGCGTGGCGGTCGCCCCTACGGGTTTGCGCGTAATTTATCATTTTCGTGTTACCGAAAACTAACTTCATGGAGCATTTTGGGTAGTGGTCCCAAAATGCTATCGATAGTACCTTCCCGTCTGTCATAGAAACCGACAAAAAACAGTCACCCAACAAACGACAGAGGCAGAGCACCAAAACAAATAAAAAACTTTTTTGTGAAAAGTTTTTGCCCAACGTGCTTGCACGTTTTCTTTTCTTCAAAAAGCGGGCGAGGTCAAGGGCGAGGAGCCCCCCTCGTCGTCCGCAGAGGGCGAAACTCCCCCCGCGCGCTCTATTTTCTTTATAGGTGTTCTTAAAAGGAGGAGGGGGTTCGGGGGAGGGGGAAAACTTCTTGCAAGAAGTTTTCCCCCTCCCCCGAGGTCTTTTTATCTTTTATCAGATCGCTCTTACTTTGTAGACACCTTCTACTGCGGCGATGCGAGCGATGGCGTCTGCGGAGGGAGCGTTGGCAACGTCTGCAACGGTGTAGGCGTTATCTCCCTTGGACTTATTGGTCATGTTCTCGATATTCAGACCCTCATCTGCGAGAGCAGCGGTGATCTTGGTGATGATGGCGGGGACGTTTGCGTGGAGAACGCAGATACGAGCCGCGCCGGTACGAGGCATGGTGAGGTTGGGGAAGTTGACGCTATTGGTAATGTTACCGTTTACAAGGTAATCGTCCAGCTCCTTGGCAGCCATAACCGCGCAGTTATCCTCGGACTCCTCGGTGGAAGCACCCAGGTGAGGAATTGCAACCACGTTCACGCCATCGAGGATATCCTCGGTGGGGAAGTCGGTTACGTATGCGGAGATCTTACCGTCAGCAAGAGCAACCTTCAGCTCTGCGGCGTTCACCAGATCGGCACGGGAGAGGTTGATGATCTTAGCGCCGTCCTTCATCTTTGCGATGTTCTCGGTGCAGATCATGTTCTTGGTATCCTTGGTTGCGGGAACGTGAAGGGTGATGTAATCAGCCTTCTCGAAAATTTCATCATAGGTAGCGGCTCTCTTGATGTTGTGGTCAAGGTTCCATGCGCCTTCAACCGAAAGGAAGGGGTCACAGCCGATGACGTTCATGCCCAGAGCGATGGCAGTGTTTGCGATCATACCGCCGATAGCGCCCAGACCGATAACGCCAAGGGTCTTACCCTGAAGCTCGGTGCCTGCGAACTTGGACTTACCCTTTTCTACCTGCTTAGCCACGTCAGCGGTTCCTGCCAGGCTCTTTGCCCACTCAATGCCGCCAATGATGTTACGAGCCGCCAGAAGCAGAGCGCAAACCGCCAGCTCCTTAACGCCGTTTGCGTTTGCGCCGGGGGTGTTGAAAACAACGATACCCTCTGCGCTGCAACGCTCGATCGGAATATTATTTACACCGGCGCCCGCGCGAGCGATCGCCTTCAGATCAGCACCGAATTCCATATCGTGCATCACTGCGGAACGAACCATAATACCGTCGGGATTTGCGATTTCCTCGCCTACCTGATAGCCGTCGCCCAGCTGGTCAAGACCAACCTTTGCGATCTTATTTAACAGTTGAATATTCATTGGAAAATACCTCTCTTATCACTTCTTGGGATTGTTCTTTGCAAATTCTTTCATAAAGGCAACCAGAGCCTCAACGCCTTCGTAGGGCATTGCGTTGTAGATGGAAGCTCTCATACCGCCAACCGAGCGGTGACCCTTGAGGTTCTTGAGTCCTGCCTTGCCGGCTTCGCTTGCGAACTTCTTATCCAGATCGGCATCACCGGTTACAAAGGTCACGTTCATCATGGAGCGGCTGTCAGCCTTAACGGGAGCGATGTAGTAGTCCTGAGAATCCAGATAATCGTAAAGAACCTTAGCCTTCTTCTCATTCATTTCCTTCATCACGTCAAGACCGCCAATGGAGAGGATCCACTCGTAAACCAGCTTTGCCATGTAGATGGTGTAGCAGGGAGGCGTGTTATACATGGAATCGTTTTCAGCCATGGTCTTCCACTCCAGCATGGTGGGCATCTTTTCCTCGGCGTAGTCGAGAAGGTCCTCGCGAACGATCACAAGGGTCAGACCTGCGGGAGCCATGTTCTTCTGCGCGCCTGCGTAGATCACGCCGAACTTGCTCACGTCAATGGGCTCGGAGATGATGCAGGAGGAGAGGTCTGCTACCAGCGGGATATCACCGGTGTCCGGAATGTAACCGTACTTGGTGCCATAGATGGTGTTGTTGAAGCAGATGTGAAGATAAGCGGCGTCGGGACGGATCATATCCTTGGTGATCACGGGAACGTGATCAAAGTTGTCGTCCTTGGTGGTAGCAATGCACTTCACGTCGTAGCCCAGCTTTTGCGCTTCCTTGAACGCCTTGCCCGAGAACTGACCGGAAACGGCGTAGTCAGCCTTACCGGTTCTCTTAATGAGGTTCATGGGAACTGCGGCGAACTGGGTAGAAGCGCCGCCCTGCAGGAAGAGCACCTTATAGTTATCGGGAATATTCATCAGCTTGCGGAGCATAGCCTCTGCATCCTTGATGATTGCTTCGTAGTCCGGAGAGCGGTGCGACATCTCCATGACGGACATACCCGATTCTCCGTAGCAGACCAGCTCAGACGCTGCTTTCTCAAGCACGGAAAGGGGAAGCATGGAAGGGCCTGCCGAAAAGTTAAATACTCTGTTCATAATAAATCCTCCGGATTATAATAGTGTTGCTTTTATCAATGATGGAAAACACGGCACAAAACGCCGTCCAAAATAAAAGATGCTACTATTATAGCGTTTTTGCAAGCCGATGTCAATAGATTTTTCAAAATTTATTGCATTTTTTCAAAAAAATATGGTTTTTCGGCATTTTTCAAGGATTTTTTTGCAATTTCGGAAGTCTTTGACATTCATTTTCTTTAGCGAATTAAAGCAAAAAAAGTCATTGCCCGCGGTGTCAAAAGAAAGTGGCGAAGGGATTTTGCCTGTTTAAGGGCGGACGACCAAACACCACGCAAGCGTGGCGGTCGCCCCTACCTTGTTCCCCTCTCACCCACCTACGGCGGGAGCTCCCCCCAAGGGGAGCCTTTCGTAAAAAAATGCCCGTCGGTGAAAAATTCAATCCCCATAAACGTGCGATTCACGAAGCGCCCCGAGACTGTAGACAAAACGACAGAGCTTCGTCAGTTTGATGAAAGTTTTGGTCAAGCTTTTTCAAAAGCTTGCGCGGTGAAGGGCGCGGAGCCCTTCTCGCCCGTCGCAACGGGCGAAACAACCCCAAAACGGCGTTTTCTTTGTTAACTTTCTTTTGCGCCTGCGGTGTCAAAAGAAAGTGGCGAAGGGATTTTGCCTGTTTAAGGGCGGACGACCAAACACCACGCAAGCGTGGCGGTCGCCCCTACGATCAACGATGGATGAAATCGTGGATTACACGGCTACGCTCTTTCGTCCGATTTCCCTCAAACCTTGTAGGGGGCGACGTCCTCGACGCCCCGGAAACGAAAGAATTTTCAATTTGCAACCGGCTATGATTGGTAGCCGTATAAAAAGCAAAATTTATTGCTTCTCGGGTCGTCGAGGACGTCGACCCCTACAGGCAAAAATTCAAATCTCATCAACACACCGATACCGAGCGGAAATTCCATCGTTTCCGGACCGTCGAGGACGCCGGTCCCTACAGGCAAAAAATTCAAACCGCATCGATACGCCGAACGTGCGTTTTTCTCCGCGCAGGGAATATGGAAAATCGTTAGGAGACCCCGTCGTCGCTTCGCTCAGGGTGACATGGAAATGATAAAGTCCGCACAATCCCGTAGGGGCGCTTCACGAAGCGCCCGCCCATACGGATTCGATATTTTTTAAAACGGGCGACCAATGGTCGCCCCTACGATCAACGATGGATGAAATCGGGAATGATCCGGCTACTCGCCTTTATTCGATTTCCATCAAACATTGTAGGGACCGGCGTCCTCGACGGTCCGGAAAGCAACAAATTTTGCTTTTTAAACGGCTATTGGTATGTAGCCACACGCAAAGCAAACGCTTTTTCTTCTCGGACCGTCGAGGACGCCGGTCCCTACAGGCATAATGTTTAACCGCATCAACACGTCGATACGGAGCGGAAATTCCATCGTTTTCGGGTCGTCGAGGACGTCGACCCCTACCATCAAATGTGGCGATCTCGCCGCGCGCTCGGCGTGTTGTTTTGTATAGAAGGCGTTTTCTTTTTCAAAAAATGAAAAATTCTCTTTACATTTGCAAAAATATGTGATATAATGATCACGCCAAACTAACCAAATAGAAAAGAAAGGGGTAATTTTTCCACGGGATAGCCATGCCTATTTTTATAAATAATATCAAAGAGATGAATTTGATAAAAACGCGGATTCCCTCTTTGATATTGTGGTTCTACCCTTTTCTGAGTTAGTTTGGCGACTAATCGGAGTTTGCGTTTTTTGTGCGCAGCTTCGGTTGCGCACTTTTTATGTTGAAAGGGGAAAAATCGTGGAGCATTACAATATTTTGGAATTTGATTACAGCAGCGCGGATTTCAAGGACATGGACAAGGGCGATCTGATCTTATTCGCCAATCGAAAAACCGATTCTTTACAGGATTTATTCGACACCGATCCCCTTTTGCGCAAACTAAACGAGGAAGACCAAGAGGATTTTCTTTCCTTTGTTTCGGGACTCCATACCTGTGCCGCGCGGGAAAGAGCCGAGTTTTCCCTCGCCATTCATCCCATCGAAAAGGCGGCAAGCGTTGTGATCGTTTCCAAGAAGCTGGAAATGAGACGCCCGTTGAATTCCACGTTTTCGGCATCCGTAGATCCTTGCTATTTCGTTTATATCGAGCCCATCGATGAAAACGGATTAAAATTGTTGTTTTATTTCAAATATCCCTTGGTTTGAAAATTCACGTTTCCAAAATCACATACGATACATATAATAAATGAAGAAAAAGCTTCCCCGGAGCAGGGGAAGCTTTTTTGTTGATTGTTTATTGTTGCACCGCTTCTTGCCGCAGGCGCTTTCGCAGGGTGACGAAGCAACAGATATAATGGGCGGCGGCGGTGATGATCCAGGTAATGGGATAGGAAATATACAAAACCTCCGGCAGGGGGAACAGGGCAAATACCGTCCACACCCAAACCAGGCGCAGGGCGCAGGAGCCAATGAGGGAAACGAACATGGGCGTAAGGGATTTGCCCAGTCCGCGCATCACGCCGCATCCCACCTCCATCAGACCGCAGATGAACTGGGTCACGCCTGTGATCGAAAGCTTTCGAATGCCCGCCGCAATCACGGCTTCGTTGCCGGGCGAAAAGATACTGATAAGAGGCTTTCCAAAGAAATAGACGGCAAGTCCCATGGCAATACCGATCACGGAGACCACCAGCGTACACCAAACGATGCATCGCTTCAAGCGGTCAAACTTCCGTGCGCCCACGTTCTGTCCCACAAAGGTCAGAGCCGTCTGATACAGGGCGTTCTGGGTGATGTAGATGTACGCCTCCAGATTGGATGCCGCGGTATTTCCGGCAATAACCACCTTGCCAAAGGAGTTCATGGAGGATTGGATCATAACGTTGGAAACGGCAAAGAGCGAGCCTTGAATGCCTGCGGGAATGCCCAGCAAAACGATCTTGCGGAGCTTGTTTCCATCCACGCGCAGCTTTTTCAGCTCCAGCTTGCAGGGACCGTCGGTGCGGAACATAAAGAGAATGATCAGAGCGCAGGCGATCCAGTTGGAGATTGCGGTTGCAAGACCAACACCCATGGCGCCCAGCCCCAAGCCAACCACCGTGATAAAATTAAAGACCACGTTGATCGCGCCCGCCGCCGAGAGAAAGATCATGGGGCGCACCGTGTCGCCCGAGGAGCGTAGCATGGCGGCGCAGTAGTTATAGATCAGGCTGGCGGGAACCCCGAGGAAAAAGGCGCGGATGTAGAGCACGGCTTGATCCAAAACCTCTTGGTCTCCGTTTCCGGTCCCCATCAGCGTCAAAAGGGGGCGTGCCATCAGAATGCCAAAGACAGTCACGGCAATTCCGCAGATGCAGGCGGCAATCACCGAGGTGTGAACCACGCGGCTCACGTCCTTAAAATGCTTTGCGCCAATGTCATGGGCAACGCATACGCCGGCACCCACCGCAAGACCCATGAAAAGTCCCACCAAAAGGTCGATGAGCGAGCCGCAGGAGCCCACCGCCGCCAAAGCCGTTTCGCATTCCGCAGGCGTTCCGCTGAAGCGTCCCACCATAATGGTATCGGCGGTATTAAAAAGACGCTGCAGAACGGCGGTCGCCATTAAGGGAAGGGAAAAGAGCAAAATCTGTGACAGAATCGGTCCCTTGGTAAAATCTTTTGTTACGCGCTTGCTTTTGATAGCGGTCAAAGCGGTGCCCTCCTTGTTTGAACAAGCAAAAATCCAATCGGCGCAAAGGTCTTTTCTTTCCTGTGCATATCATACCTCTTTTGGGGGCTTTTGTCAATAGGGTTTTGAGAAAAAGAAAAGAAATCTTTTCGCGCGGAACCTTTTTTCCTTTTTGTCGGTTTTCTCGCTTTTTTATGCAAAAGCATTGACTTTTCAAGGGTATTTTGTTATAATGGTAGTGTTTTTTCATTTGAAAAAATTTAATAGAAGGAGAAATCCATTCATGAAAAGATTTTTATTGATCGTTTTGGGACTCGCCATGATGCTGACCGCAGTAGCCTGCGCCGCCAAAAAAGAGACGGATAACTCTGAGGGCTCCCAGACCGAAGCTACTCCGGAGACCCCCACACAGGATGCCGAGGAAAAGCCCGAGCCTCTTCCCCAAACCGAGCTTTCGGTTGCCGAGCATCTGGACGACATCTTCCGCCCCTTGGGCAGATCTTACATCAAGGATGAAAAATACCATATAGATTTTGCCTGTTCGGGCATTCATTTCAAGGCAGAGTGCGAGGGCACTGTAAAGCTTCAGGTCTTTACCCATCGCAAGGTTGCCCTTACCATTTACATTGACGGCGAGCGTTCTCCCCGTGAGCCCGAGATCGAGACAGGCCCCAACGGTGTTTATCTGACCATTGCCAAGGATCTGGAGAGAGGGGTTCACGAGTTCCGCATTGTCAACCGCACCCAGTTCATTTGGGGCAACGTCTCCTTTGGAAACGTGCGGATCAACGGAAGCTTTTTGGATAAACCTGCCGAGAGAGAGCTCTTCCTGGAGTTTTACGGAGACAGCATTCTCAATGGCTCCAACGTTCGTATGGGCGGCAGCAGCGTGGCGAATTCCGATGCCACCCAGGCGTTTGGATGGCTTACCGCCGAGGCTTTGAACGCCGATATGAATTTGATTGGTTGCGGTGGCTTGGGTCTGACAGCAAACAAGCGCTCCTTCTTCATGCGTGACATCGTGGAGTACGCGGGCGCCCAGTACAGCCTGGATACCAACGCCGCCGGCGGATATCTGCTTACCCACGTTCCCAAGTATGATTTTAAGAGAATTCCCGACGCCGTGATCTTTGAGATCGGTGTCAACGACGGCGGCAACTGTTCCAAAGAGATCTTTAAGACGGAGTTGACGGCGATCCTGGACATTCTCAGAACGCATTACGGAAAGGACGTTCCCTTTGTTTTCGTTCTTGGAGAAACCGCCGCAAAGAATTACAATGAGGCGATTCCCAAGGTGCTTGAGTCCTTGGGCGGCGAGAGTGCCAACCTTTATATCTGTCAGGTCTCCAACGCGGCGGCTTCCAAAGAGGTCGGCGGCGACGGAACCCACCCCAACATCGAAACCGCCGCAAGGATGGCAGAGGAACTGACCGCATACCTCAAAGAGCTTCTCAACAAACAATCGAAATCCATTCAAAAACAATAAATAAAGAAAGAGGATGAACCAATGAAAAGATTTTTGCTGATCGCCCTGGGACTCGCCATGATCCTGACGGCAGTTTCCTGCACTGCCAAGGAAGCAGCCTCCGATCCTTCCACCGAAGAATCCGCGCTGTCCTCCACCGCGCTGTCCTCCACCGAGCAGCCCTCCGAAGCTCCCGCAGATCCCCCCAAGCCCCTGACCGACACGGTGCTGAACGTTGCCGAGCATACCTCCGACGTGTTCCGTCAGCTTGGCAGAACCTACGTCAAGGACGGCGCATTGAACGTTGACTTCGCCTGCGGCGGTATTCACTTTGCCGCTTACTGCGAGGGAACGGTTCAGGTAAAGATCACCTCTGCCAGAGACACTCGCTTTACCGTCTTTGTAGACGGCGTTCGCAGCGACCTCCGTCCTCAAGTAACCACTGCCAACAGCGGCGGCTACTTCACCATTGCAAGAGACCTTCCCGCAGGCGAGCACGAATTCCGCCTGATCAGCCAGACCCAGTTCATCTGGAGCTACGGCACCATTGAAGCCGTAAAACTTAAGGGCGAGTTCCTTCCCAAGCCCGCAGACAGAGAGCTTTATCTCGAGTTCTACGGCGATAGTATTCTCAACGGCTCCGGCGTTATCAAAGCAAACGACGGTATTAACGGCTCCGACGCTA
The DNA here is from genome assembly GCA_015064315.1 of Oscillospiraceae bacterium. Lineage (GTDB taxonomy): Bacteria > Bacillota > Clostridia > Oscillospirales > CAG-272 > UMGS1865. Next base: position 3,097 of record SVSL01000071.1, on the reverse strand, counting down.
CCCGGGCATTCGGCTTTTTGACCGCCGAGATGCTCAACGCCGATATGTCTCTCATCGGTTGCTCCTCCTTGGGTCTGACCAATAACACCCGCTCCTTCTACATGAAGGACATCTGGAACTACGCGGGTGCCCGTTACAGTACCTTCAGCAAGCAGGGCGAACTTCTGACCGGTATTCCCGAATGGGAGTTCTCCCGCGTTCCCGACGTTATCATCATTGAGCAGGGTGCCAACGACGGAAGCAATGCCTCCAAGCAGATCTTTGAAGATGCCGTGAAGGAAATGGTGAATAACCTACGCGCCAAGTACGGTGCCGACGTTCCGATCGTATTCCCCATCGGTTATTCTTGCCCCGACAGACCCTTCCATACCACCCTTCCCCAGATCGTTGAAAAGCTCGGCGGCGCATCCGCAAATCTTTACGTTTGCGAGCTCAGCGACGTAGCTACGGGAGTTCCCGGAACCGATGGCGTTCACCCCAACACCGAAGGTGCCAAGACCATGGCGACCGAATTGACCGCCTTCTTGAAGACCATTCTCAAATAATCTTCAATCCAATAAGAAAGCACCGCTTCGAAAAAAATTCGGGGCGGTGTGTTTTTTAGAAACGGAAGCCCCCCTGCAAGCGATTGCCTCCTTCGCAGGGGGGCGCAACGCCGTTATACGGTAATCCGATCGGATCAAACCGTGAAAATCCCAACGGGGTGTTTTTTCCTTTTTTATCGGTTTTCTCATTTTTTCGATGCAAAAGGATTGACTTTTGGAGGGCATTTTATTATAATGATGGTGTTATTTCATTGCAAATATAATTTTAATGAAGGAGAACACCACCATGAAAAAATTACTGTTGATCGTTCTGGGACTTGCACTGCTCCTGACCGCGGTTGCTTGCAACACAAAGGGGGAGCCTGTATCCTCAGATCCCACCGCAGATCCCACCGCAGATCCCACCGCAGATCCCACCGCAGATCCCACCGCAGATCCCACCGCAGATCCCACCGCAGATCCCACCACCGAGCCCACCACTGAGCCCACCACCGAAAAGCCCGAGGACCCCAAGGAGCCCCTTCCCGAGACGGTTCTGAACGTTGCCGATCATACAAGCGACGTCTTCCGTCAGCTTGGCAGAACCTACGTCAAGGACAAAGTCCTGAATATTGACTTTGCCTGCGGCGGCATCGAGTTTTCCGCAGAATGCGAGGGCGACGTAAAGGTGCAGATCAACTCTGCAAGAGATACCCGCTTTACCATCTACGTGGACGGCGTTCGCAGCAACCTGCGTCCTCAGGTAACCACCTCCAACAGCGGCTATTACGTCACCATTGCCAGCAAGCTGGAGCGCGGCGAGCATACCTTCCGCATCATCAGCCAGACCCAGTTCATCTGGACCTACGGCTCTATTGGCAACGTCAAGATCACCGGCAATTTCCTGCCCAAGCCCGCAGACCGTGAGATTTATCTCGAATTCTACGGCGACAGTATCCTCAACGGCTCCAATATCTTCTGCTCCGGCGGCGGCATCAACGCCTCCGATGCAACACAGGCATTCGGCTTCGTGACCGCCGAGATGATGAACGCCGATATGGCTCTCATCGGTTGTTCCTCCATTGGTCTTACCAAAAACAGCCGTTCCTTTGTGATGAAGGACATCTGGAACTACGCCGGCGCACGTTACAGTGCCTTCAGCACCAGTGCCAGCGAGCATCTGCTCCCCGGAATTCCCGAATGGGATTTCTCCAGAATCCCCAGCGCCATCATCATTGAGCAGGGTGTCAATGACGGAAGCAACGCCTCCTCCCAAGCCTTTGAGGATGCGGTAAAGGAGATGGTGGACAATCTGCGCTCCAAGTACGGAAAGGACGTTCCCATCGTATTCCCCGTAGGCTACTGCAAGGGTGCTTACAATACCTCTCTGCCTCAGATCGTAAGCAAGCTGGGCGGTGCGGAGGCAAATCTCTACATTTGCCAAATGAGCAACGCATCGGTCTCCAAGGAGGACGGCGGTGACGGAACGCACCCCGGTGTTGAGACCTCCAAAAAGATGGCACAGGAGCTTAGCGATTTCCTCAAAACAGTCATCAAATAAAGAATCGAATTCATAAAAGAAAAAAACGGCACGACCGAGAAGCGTTTCTTCTCGACCGTGCCGTTTTTGGACTTTTACGCAAAATTCCCCGCTGAGTTTTCCACAGGCTATTTTTTGTTTTTTTGCAAAAAATCGGCAAAAAAGGTCGAAAAAAGCCATGCGGCACAAGGGTTTTCCCCAGTTTCCACAGAGTTTTCCACAGGGGATGTGGAAATTGTGGAAAAATCCAAAAGGTGAAAAAATGTGAAAAAAGAAAGGGAATGGGGGGTTCTCAAAAGGAAGTTTGATATTGTTTTGTAGGGGCGTTCATCGAACGCCTGCGGGCGACCAATGGTCGCCCCTACGGTAAACTTCCTTATGAGAAGGAGCGTAAGGGCTCCGGATTTTTTTGGGTTTTTGGGGTTTTGAGAGGCGTTTTTTTGATCTCTTTATAAAAATAATGAAAAAAAGTTGAACTTTTTTTAAAAAAGGTATTGCAATGTCAAAAAAAGTGTGCTATACTATGTTACAGTAGAGTATACAGTAGAGTGTGGAGTGGGTTTTTCGAGGACCCGCTCTTAATTTTTGAATTTTTTAAAAAAGAAAAAAACAAGAGGTTTGGATATGAAAAAGAACAGCAAAGGCGTTGTGGGAGCGGTCGCAAGGATCGCCGAGCCCTTGGTGGAATCCCTCGGCTATTTCCTTTGGGACGTGGAATACGTCAAGGAGGGTGCCGATATGTATCTTCGCATCACCATTGACAGCGAGGAGGGCATTACCATTGAGGATTGCGAAAAGGTGCATCGCGCCATCGATCCCCTGTTGGATGAAGCCGACCCCATTGAGGAAGCCTATCACCTGGAGATCTCCTCCCCCGGCATCGAGCGTGAGCTGAAAAACGAAATGCAGATAGGTGCTTGCGTGGATTGGGACGTGGAGGTTCGCCTCTATGCCCCCATGGACGGTGCCAAGAGCTTCCGCGGAACGCTTTTGGGCTTGACCGAGCAGGGCGAGATTGCCATTGCTTTGCCCG
>SVSL01000070.1 GCA_015064315.1 Oscillospiraceae bacterium | reverse complement strand
GAAAAAATCAAGGCGTAAAATTCTGTAAGGGGTATGATAAGGGGTACGAAAATTCAACAAAAAGCAAAAGACACAAGATATAGTGTAATTAGAGCGAATCTAATACAATATCTTGTGTCTTTTTTGGCGGAGAAGGAGAGATTTGAACTCTCGCGCCGGTATAGCCGGCCTACACCCTTAGCAGGGGCGCCTCTTCGGCCTCTTGAGTACTTCTCCGTGTACTCATCGCCAGCCGCCGGTTGCATAGGCTTGCGACATCCTATATTATACATGGTTTTTCCTTCTTTGTCAAGTCCTTTTTTACAAAAGTTTTTCGACTTTTGCGAAAAGTTTTCAAAACCGTGAGGATGCGGTGGCTTTTTGAGGTGTGCTTCTCCGCGAGCGGACGGCGATCCCTCTACGGAATGCCCTTGGTCTCGGTGGGGGATATGGAGGAAGTAACGCTGCCATGTGACGCGGTGCCTGCGGCGGTTCCTTGGCTTCTCGGCGCGCTATCGGGTCTTGCGGTGGATGCCGCGGCGGCGGGGATGGGAGCGGTATGAGATACGGTATAGGCTCCCTGCGTGCGCTGGATCATGGCGCGATCTCTTGCATCCTGTTCGGGGGTTCCAAGACCGAAGCTGATGGCGATGGCGGTGTTGACGTGATCCATTACGGTGTCGTCAAGATGCCCCATCTTCTCCTTGAGGCGGCGCTTGTCGAGGGTTCGGATCTGCTCCAAGAGGATCACCGAATCCTTGGCGAGTCCCACCTTCTCGGCGTAAATATCGATGTGCGTGGGGAGTCTTGCCTTGCTCATGCGAGAGGTAATGGCGGCGGCAATGACCGTGGGGCTGTATTTGTTGCCGATGTCGTTCTGAATGATGAGGACGGGTCGCAGTCCTCCCTGCTCGGAGCCCACCACGGGGCTCAGATCGGCGTAATAAATATCTCCTCGTCTGATACTCATTTCTCTTCTATCCTTTCTTTTTTGGGGCGGTAGGTTGCTATTATTTTTACCGCGCGCAAGGCTTTTTTAAACACCCCTGCTAATTTTTGTGAGAGGAATTTTCTTCCGCATGGTGGCAAAAATCAGCCTTTTACTACAGGATATGTCGTTTTTGGGGGAATGGTGTAGAAGAAGAGCACTCAAAAATCAGAGGGCTTGACAGGGGGGAGAGAGTATGATATAATGAGGATGAAACGGGGAGTCCCGTTGGTCTGATGTACCGAAACAGCACCTGCGCGAGCGGTGTGTAGCCGCCCGTATGTAATAGCTCTTTGTCTTTTTTTCTTAGTATTTTTTTTTATCCTTCGTGGATTGTTAAGAATGGTTATAGAGGTTTATTTGAGTAACAAAGCAATTCGCAAACGAGGAAGAAATCAAAACATCATAGAGTGGCTTACCTATAAAAATTTCAGAGACGCCCTTCCTAAAAAGTTCATTATTCTGTATATCTTTCATTTTATTTCTTTTCTGGTTGCGATAGGATTTACAATACTCTTTGATCTTTTACAGTTCAATAAATCTTGGCTAAGAGCACCGGGGGATATATATATCATATTTTTTTCTGTTTTGTTTTTAGTTCTTGACATCATATGGTACGATAAAAAAAGAAGACAATATAATCCCGGAAAAACGCTGAAAAAGAAGAATTCAAGCAAAAATTGACTTTGAAAATGTTCGCTAGAGATTTGGGATACAATGAGAAGTATTTTATTCCGATGATGAACTTGTACGTGCTCTAAGAAAAGTTTCTTCTTTTATTCAATGAAATAGTTTTCCCACACGAGACTACTACACGTGCTCTCGTGTGGTTTTTATTTTACAAGCGGGCGATTCATGAATCGCCCCTACGATCAAAAAATAATCAAAGACAACACGCCGATGATTTCGATATAGCATCATCCTCTTTTGTAGGGGAGGGGTAGCGAAGCGGCGCGAGGGTAGTGAATAACACGCCGGGGGCGTGTTAGAGCCCGAGCGTGACCGAGTCGCAACGAGAACTCCCCTCCCGAAAGAAAAACAAACGTCGATGCAAAAAACGGGAGGCGCAACGCCTCCTCTACAATCAAATTCTTCATCAAATCAACACAACGATGAAATTTCTGTTCCGTATCGGCGTGTTGATATGGTTAAACATTTTGCCTGTAGGGGGCGACGTCCTCGACGCCCCGGAAAGCAACAAATTTTGCTTTTTAAACGGCTATTGGTATGTAGCCGCACGCAAAGCAAACGCTTTTTCTTCTCGGGGCGTCGAGGACGTCGCCCCCTACAAGGTTTGAGGGAAATCGGACGAAAGCGTGTAGCCATGTCATTCCCGATTTCATCCATCGTTGATCGTAGGGGCGATTCATGAATCGCCCGTTTATGAAAACCAGATTTTTTGCAGGCGGACGACCAAACACCACGCAAGCGTGGCGGTCGCCCCTACGGGCTTGTGCGCGGAATCGTTTGCGGAAGCGCAATCCCAAGCGGTGAAAGCCTTTGGCATTCTTCTCCTCGTGCCTTTGACATTCTTCTCCTCGCATCTTGACAGATGTCTTTGAATGCTGTATAATAAAAGAAAGGAAAGCTTTTACAACCGATCAAGGGAGGGAATACGATGAACGGAATGGGAGGCTTCAGGCGGAGCAACTACGAGCCGCCAAAGGCGCCAAAACCCGAGGGGATCAAGGATCTGCCGCGCTATCTTGGCGAGGTGCTGGGAGGCTTTTTCGTGCGCTTTGCCTATATTGTAAAATTGGTTTGGCAATCCGGACCGTGGATTCTGTTTTTACTCTCCTTTGTTGCCCTCTTCAAGGGCGTGACTCCCGTCATCGGTTCTTTGATCTCCAAGGAAATTCTCAATGAGCTTCAGCTTGTTGTTCGGGCGGGGGCGCTGCCGGAAAGTGAGTTCTGGACATCCTCCGTGTTCTATCTTTTGATCTTCTTTTTCATCTATCGCATCCTTCTGCGCGTCATCAATACCGTCAGCAATGCCCTCAACCGCATTGCGGGGGAGATGGTGGTCAAGGAGGTCAAGGAGCAGATGATGGAAAAATCCAAGGAGATCGACCTCGCCTCCTTTGACGATCCCGCCTTCTACGAGAGGATGGAGAACGCCAACCGCGAGGCAGGGAACAGACCTCTGCAGATCCTCACCGAGACCTTTGGCATTGTGAGCACTGCCATTGAATTTATCAGCTATCTGGTGATCCTGCTTGCCGCCCCCGGGCTCTCGTGGGTGGTTCCCATTATTCTTGCGGTCTCCATCCCCTCTGCCATTGTCAATTTTATCTACCGCAAAAAGAACTTTCACTATATGCGTCGCCGCTCCAAGGAGCGCAGACAGATGGACTACTATGCCAATCTTCTGGTCAACAAGGATATGGTCAAGGAGGTGCGGATGTACGATCTTTCCGACACCTTCATCGATCGCTTCAAGGCGGTCTTTGGAAAATACTATCAAGGTCTGCGAAAGCTGATTCTGCACGAGAGCGCGTGGCATATTCTCTTTGGTGTTCTTTCGGGCGTTACCAATCTGATCTTCTTTGTCAGCATTGCCGTTCGGGTCTTTACGGGAGAATTTCTCATTGGTGACTACAATCTCTATACGGGAGCGGTGATGTCGGTGGCGACCTGCGTTTCCGCCCTGATCACCTCCTCGGCCTCGATCTACGGCGGAACGCTCTTTATTGACAATCTCATCGCCTTTATGAAGGAGGAGCAGACGATCGTTCCCACCGCCGAGCCTGCGTGCGAGGTCAAGAGAGGCGGACACACCATTGTGCTGGAGCACGTGAGCTTCCGCTATCCCGGCATGACCCGTGACGTGCTCCACGACGTGAATCTGACCATCGGTGCCGGCGAGACCGTGGTGCTGGTGGGGCTCAACGGCGCGGGAAAGACCACCCTGATCAAGCTGCTCACCCGTTTGTACGATCCCACCGAGGGAAGGATCCTTCTGGACGGTAGGGATCTGAAGGAATACGACCTCAAGAGCCTTTACGCCATGTTTGGCATCATCTTCCAGGACTTTGGCAAATACGCCGTGACCGTGGAAGAGAACATCCGCTTTGGAGACCTGCACAAGGAGGCGGGCATGGAGGAGGTTCGCGCGGCGGCGGAGCAGAGTGCCGCCAAGGAATACATCGAGTCGCTTCCCATGGGCTACGATACCCCCTTGATGCGTATCTTTGAGCCCGACGGCAAGGAGCTTTCCATTGGGCAGTGGCAAAAGCTTGCCGTGGCGAGGGCATTCTATGCCGATTCCGACGTGCTGATATTGGATGAGCCCACCGCATCCCTTGATCCCATGGCGGAGCAGGAGATCTTCAATCAGTTTGACCGACTCAGAACCGACAAGACCACGATCTTTGTATCCCACAGGCTTTCCAGCGCAACGGTAGCCGATCAGATCGTGGTGCTGGGCGGCGGAACCGTCAAGGAGATCGGAAATCACGCCGAGCTGATGGAAAAGCGCGGAGCCTACTACGAGCTGTTCAGCACCCAGGCAAAGCGATACATGGAGCAGGAGTCCTCACAGGAGGAGAGACCCCGCCGCCGCCGTCCGCGATAAGGCCCCTGTTTGCACTACCAAAATGTGAAAGTTTTCGTCCACCTTTTTTAAAAGGTGGCGCAGGTCAAGGGCGCGAAGCCCTTGGCGTCGCCCGCAGGCGACGAAATCCCCTCATCGGCGCTTTTCTTTTTGGTAACTTGGCAATCGCTTGCGATTGCGGCGGAGCTTGCGGAGCCTGTTTTCATTTTGCGCCTACACGGTCAAAAGAAAAAGTGGCTAAGGAATTCAGTCGATTCAAGGGCAGAGTCGCCGTCCGCGATAAAATACCATCCGTATTCAAAAATTACCCATATAAGAAAGGAAATCAACTATGGCACAGTTAAACAGAAACGAGGCGGATATCCGCTATACTTGGGATTTTACCCACATCTTTGCCTCCGATGAGGCTTGGGAGGAGGCTTACGCCAAGGCAGAGAAGGCGATTGCCGCCGTTGCAGGCGTTCCCGGTACCCTGGGCGATTCGGTTGCATCCATGAAAAAGGGCTTGGAGACCATCTTTGACGCCTACGAGCAGGTGGAGCTGATCTATCTCTATTCCATGCTCCGCAAGAACGTGGACAACGGTGATCCCACGTATCAGACCATGCAGGGAAGAGCCATGAACCTCATCGTAGGTCTTTCCTCGGCTTGCGCGTTCCTTGAGCCCGAGATCCTCTCCATTGAGGACGGACGTCTGGCAGAATTTTTGAAGGATCCCGCTCTTGCGACCTACCGCCACAAGATCGAGGACATCAACCGCACCCGCGCCCATACGCTGGATGCGGAGAGCGAGAAGATGCTGGCTCTGCTTTCCGATGCCGCAGGCGCTCCCTCGGATTGCTTTGAGATGCTGGAGAGCGTGGATATGACCTTCCCCGAGATCAAGGATGAGAACGGCGAGACCGTGACCCTGACCCACGGAAACTTTGGCGTGTTCCGCGAGAGTGCAGACCAAAGAGTCCGCAAGGAATCCTTTGAGGCGTATTTCGGTGAGTTCAAGAAGTATATCAACACCTTTGCCGCAATGTATAGCGGAAGCGTGAAGATGGATAACTATTATACCCGTGTGCGCAAATTCGATTCGGCTTGCGAGCGCGCCCTCTCCGAGAGCAACGTTCCCGTTGCCGTTTACGATCAGCTCACCGAGGCGATCCACGGCGGACTCCCCATTATGCGCCGCTATCTGGAGCTTCGCAAGAAGTCTCTTGGGCTGGAGGAGCTGAATATGTACGACCTCTACTGCCCTATGGTGAAGGACGTTGACGTCAAGGTTTCCTTTGACGAGGGCAAGGAAATGGTCAAAAAGGCGCTGGCTCCCTTGGGAGAAACCTACGCGGGGCTTCTTGACCGCGCCTTCTCGGAGCGCTGGATCGACGTGTACGAGAACAAGGGCAAGACCACGGGAGCTTATTCCTGCGGTGTGTTCGGGGTTCATCCTTACGTTCTTTTGAACTACACCGATACCCTTGACGATGCCTTCACCCTCGCCCACGAGCTGGGTCACGCCATGCACTCCTATTTCTCGGATACCACCCAGGATTTTGTCAACCACGATTATCGCATTATGGTTGCCGAGGTGGCTTCCACCGTTAACGAGGTGCTTCTCACCCGTTACCTCCTTGCCAACGAGACCGATTCCAACAAGAAGGCGTATATCCTCAACCATTTCCTCGAGGGCTTCCGTACCACCGTGTTCCGTCAGACCCTCTTTGCCGAGTTTGAGAGACGCGCGCACGATCTCCAGCTTGCCGGCACGCCTCTGACCGCCGAGACCCTCAACGGTATTTACCGCGAGCTCAACGCTCTGTACTATGAGGGTGCCGTGATCAACGAGCTGCAGGATATTGAATGGGCGCGCATTCCGCACTTCTACAACGCCTTCTACGTTTACCAGTACGCCACCGGCTTCTGCTCCGCGGTGTCGATCGCCAAGAAGATTTTGGAGGAGAACGGCGCCGAGAACTATTTGCGCTTCCTTTCCACCGGCGGCTCGGATTATCCTCTGGAGGAATTGAAGATCGCGGGTGTGGATCTGACCCGTCCCGACACCGTTGCCTCTGCCATGGAGGAATTTGACCGCGCGCTTTCCGAGCTGGAGGCTCTGCTTCTTTAAAAAGATTGGATAAATCGATTTTGTTTTTGTACAGAACGCTTTTTTTGAGGCGCATTTGTTGACATGCTTTTATCAAAATTGTATAATAAGGCGTAGGGCATCGGTAAGATTGCCCGAGCCAAAAAAACAAAAAGGAGATTTTTATGCGTACCTGTAAGCTTTGTACCAAGCTTTTGTTGCTGCTTCTTTCCCTTTGCATGGTGCTGACGGCGTTTGCCGCTTGCGCCACCGAGGAAGAAGACGCGCCTTCTGTGGAATCCACGGAGGCAGATAACGGCGACGAGACCCTTGACGACGATCTTTACGATGAAAACGGATACTTGAAGGACCAGCTTCCCGATGAGGATCTGAACTATGAGAACAAGGAGCTCAAGATTCTTTGCTGGGCATCCCCTGCTAACGAGTTTGGTTGTGAGGAGACCAACGGTACCGCCATCAACGATGCGCTCGTAAAACGCGATATCAACGTAGAGGATCGACTTGGTGTTGATCTGCATTACCTGATGGATCAGGTATTTAACGGGTCGGTAACCAATATCTCGCATTACACGGATCTGGTGCGCGTTGCCGCAGAGGGGGGGACCCCGTACGATCTGACGGCCCTTTACGGACGTACTGCAGCCGTTCTTTCTTCCAACGGTTATTTGCAGAACATTCTGGATATTGATTACAGCTACATCAATTTTGAAAATCCCTGGTGGACTCAAAATCTTTTGAACGAGCTGGTGGTTGGAAAATCCCTTTATATGCTTTCGGGTGATATCACCCCCAGTATCTACGAGCAGCCCTACATTCTGTTCTACAACAGGGATATGATCAAGAGCTTTGGCATGGTAGATCCCTATGACTGTGTCAAGAACAACGAGTGGACGCTGGAAACGTTCCGCTCTTATACCAAGAATATTACCGTCAATCCCGACGGCGGACAGGGCTACGGATACACCGCCAGCCGTTCCAACGTACCTTCCTTGATGCACGGCTGCGGCATTATGCTGATGGAGCTGGATGCGGATTCCATTCCCAGACTTTCCGAGACGCTCTTCTCCGAAAAGGCGATCGATATTGTGGATGATCTGCAGGAATGGGCAAAGGAAGATGCCTACATGATTGCAAAATCCGCTGCGGAAGCGCGCGCTCCCTTTGTTGCCGAGCAGTCGCTCTTCCTCTCCGACCGTGTGTTGGAGTGCTTGAATTTTGCCGGCTCCTGCGATTTCGCTTACAGTGTGGTTCCCACTCCCAAGTTCACCGCAGAGCAGGACCGTTATTACACCACGTTGGATACGCAGTTGACCTTCTATGGTGTGATGAAGGGCTTTGATCAGGACGAGCTGACCATCCGCTCTGCCGTTTTGGAGTGTATGGCAAGCGAGGGCTACCGTCTTTCCTCTCCCGCGGTTGTGGATACCTGCCTGATGAGCCGTTACGCCCAGTCCGAGCAGATGGCAGAAATGCTGCGCTTGTGCGTGGATAGCGTATATTACGATTTTGGACGTATTTACTCCTCCTCCGAGGATAACTACATTTGCGACCGTGCGGGTATTATCATCCACGCGGGTGGTCCCGAGACTTGGGCAAGCTACAAAACCGCCAACAAGGAATTTTTGGAGAACCGCTTCCAAGCCCTTGTGGATAAGTTTGTAGAAATGGAAAACCAATAAAAAAGAGTTTGTTCTTCCGTTATAAAAGCAAGAGCCAAAGGATGATCCTTTGGCTCTTACTTTTTGTTGCGCATTTGATCGTTTTATTGTGGAAAATTTTCAAAATTAAAACTAAGCCTTGACAATGATGAAAGTATATGCTAAAATGAATTCGGTAGCGTTTTTGCTGCAATCGAATAAAACGAGGTGAATTTTATGCGTTCTTTTCAACTTTGGTCACGCTTGTTGCTTCTGCTTCTGTCTCTCTGTCTGGTTCTGACCGCATTTGCCGCCTGCGCCGCGGAGGACGATGAAGCGCTTCCGACCGAAGCCACCGAAAGCGATGGTACCGAAGATTCTTTTGACGAAGATCTCTATGATGAAAACGGCTATCTCTTGGATCAGCTTCCCGATGACCTGGATTACCAGAACAAGGAATTGAAGGTGCTTTGTTTTGCATCCCCCGCCAACGAGTTCGGCTGTGACGATACCAACGGTACTCCAATTAACGACGCGTTGGTCAGACGAGATATCAACGTGGAGGAGCGACTTGGCGTTAGCTTGCAGTATTTGACGGATCTGGCATCCAGCTCGATCACCGAAGTAACCCACTACGTCGAATTGGTTCGTGCCGCGTCGGAAGCGAACACCCCGTACGATCTGATGGCACTTTACGGACGTACCGCCGCGGTTCTTTCTTCCCGTGGCTATTTGCAAAACATTCTGGACATTGACTACAGCCATCTCAACTTTGAGAATCCTTGGTGGACGCAGAATCTGATGGATGAGCTGGTGGTGGGAAAATCTCTTTACATCATTTCGGGCGACATCACCCCCAACCTCTACGAGCAGGCATATACCTTGTTCTACAACGTGGATATGGTAAAGGATTTTCGGGTAAAGGACCCCTATGACCACGTCAAGGAAAACACCTGGACCATGGAGACCTTCCGATCTACTATCAAGGATATTACGGTCAATCAGAACGGTGCGCAGGCATACGGCTTTGTAGCCAATTATTACACCATTCCCGCTATGGTGCACGGTTGCGGCGTGCGCATTACAGAGATGGACGAGAATCAGACACCGCGTCTTTCCGAGAGTCTCTTCTCCGAGCGCACCATTGATATCGTAGACGATCTTCAGGCTTGGAGCCGAGAGGACAACTTTTTGCTCGACAAGGGATCCGCAGTTCCCAGAAAGCACTTTGTGGACGGCAACGCCATGTTCTCCGCCGATATTATTTTCGAGTGCTTCAATTTTGTGGAAAGCTGTGAATTTTCTTATAGCGTCGTTCCCACTCCCAAGCTCACTCAGGAGCAGGACCGTTATTATACCACGCTGTCCGGACTTACCTTCTTCTGTTTGATGAATGGACTGTCTCAGGAGGAGCTGACCATCCGTAGCGCGGTTCTGGAGTGCATGTGCAGTGAGGGCTACCGCCTGACCACTCCTGCGGTTCTTGACACCTGCCTGAAGAGCCGTTATGCACAGACCGAGGAGATGTCCGAGATGCTGTCGTTGATCATGGATAGCGTATATTATGACTTTGGACGCATCTATTCCTCCAGCGATGACAAGTTTATCTGTGACCGCGTCGGTTTGGTCATTGCCTCCAGCACCGAGACGTGGTCGGGCTATAAGAATGCCAACAAGACCATGCTGGAGAATCGCTTCAACACGCTTGTGGAAACCTTCCTCGCCCTGGAGGGGCAGTAAAAGCGGGGAGTTCCCCTTCAATATCAGCAAGAGCAAGGATCATGGATTTCCACGGTCCTTGCTCTTGCTTGTATATTGTAATTTCTTATTGTACGGATTGATAAAACAATAAAAAAATACACTTGACAAATTTGGTGCTCTGTGATAAAATGAACCCAAAGGCACCTTTGGTGCCGTATTTTTGATCCGATAAGGAGGTTCTTATGCGTTCTTTTTCAGCTTTGCCCCGTATTTTATTGGTGCTTTTGTCTCTTTGCTTAGTGGTGTCGGCATTTGCCGCCTGCGCCGCGGAGGAGAATGAAGCGCTTCCGACCGAAGCCACCGAGAGTGAGGGAACCGAGGATTCTTCTGACGATTCCATCGACGATGATCTTTACGATGAGAACGGATTTCTGAAGGATCAGATTCCGGATGAAGATCTGGACTATGACAGAGAGCTCAAGGTTCTCTGTTGGGCATCTCCTGCCAATGAATTTGCTTGTGACGATATCAACGGTCAGGTCATCAATGATGCGCTGGTGAAGCGTGACGTGAACGTGGAGGAGCGCCTGAACGTCAGCCTTCACTATCTCACCGATCTCACCGGTGGCGGTAACGCGGGTCAGGAATCCGACCGCCACGTGGAGCTGGTAAAAACTGCCTCCAAGGCGGGAACCCTCTACGATATTCTTGCCGTTTACGGGCGTACCGCTGCCACCCTCTCCTACCAGGGCTATCTGACCAACATTCTGAACATTGAGAATTCCTATCTCAATTTCGAAAATCCTTGGTGGACCGAAAACCTGCTGGATGAGCTGATGGTGGGCAAGTCCCTCTTCCTTCTCTCGGGAGATATTTCTCCCAGTATTTACGAGCAGCCCTACATCATGTTCTACAACGTGGATATGGTGGAGGACTACGGTGTAAAGGATCCCTATGACTGCGTCAAGGATAACACCTGGACCATGGAGACCTTACGCGAAACCGTCAAGAACGTTACGGTGGATCAGAACGGCAAGCAGATGTATGGGGTGGTATCCAGCTATTATACCGTTCCTGCCTTGGTGTACGGTTGTGGAATCCGCATCATGGAACGGGACGAGGAAAAGCTCCTCAAGCTTTCGGATGAGATCTTCTCGGAAAAGACCATTGGCATTGCAGATGAGATGACCGAATGGGTTAAGCAGGACAACTTTGTCATAGCCAACTCTTCCGGAGACGCCAGAAAGCTCTTTACCAACGGAGAAGCCATGTTCCTGATCGACCGTATGATCGAGTGCTTTAACTTCAACAATATTTCCGACTTTTCCTACAGCGTAGCGCCTACCCCAAAGTATACTTCGGAGCAGGATCGCTACTACGTCAGCTTAGATACTCAGATTACCATCTACAGCCTGATGCAGGGACATTCTCCCGAGGATCTCACCATGATCTCTGCCGTGCTGGAGTGCCTTGCCAGCGAATCTTACCGCGAGGTATCCCCCGCCGTAGTGGAAAACTGTCTGGAGGGACGCTATGCACAGTCCGAGCAGATGTCCGAGATGATCAGTGTGATCATTGACAGCGTATTCTACGACTTTGGACGCATTTATTCCGGACGCGACACCAACTATTTCTGCGATGAGATCGGTGTGATTCTGATGAACAGCAAGAAGGGCGGCTCCCAGACCTGGTCGAGCTACAAGAATTCCAACGGTGCCTATCTGGAGCGTCAGTTCCAAATGATCGTCGATAAATACATCGAACTGGAAAATCAGTAAATTCCCCCCAAAAAAGGGGCTGTCTCATTAAGAACACCTCAAAACCGAAAGATAGCGTAGCCTTGAAGTTATTTCATGGCTACGCTATCTCTTTGAATGACCCAAAAACTTGTAGGGACCGGCGTAGCAAAGCGGCGCGA
>SVSL01000069.1 GCA_015064315.1 Oscillospiraceae bacterium | reverse complement strand
CCTAATACCATGCCTACAGGAGTCACCACTCACGTCTCACTATCAATGAGGATACGTCTTCGACTCAAAGAATATTTTAGATTCAGCTTTAACGGGACACGGAGGCCGTCAAACTCAAAGTATATTTTTCCAAATAATCCAACTTTGGTATTCTTGTAAACTATCAGATCAACCAAAAGGGGGTCTTCAAGAGTCCTGACACCTCAAGGAAGCAGGCGATTGTACGGATTCTGTCTTACTATGCCCTTGTGGTGATCAACGTGATCCTCTCGGCATTCTTTGTGGATTTTCTTTCCAGGGAATTCCTTTGGAATGAGACGGTGGTAAAGATTCTTGTGGACAGCGTGCTGTTCGTGATGAATTACTTTATCCAAAGAGATTTTCTGTTCAAGAATAAGAGGCAGTCCCAATGAGTTATTTTATCGGATTGCTTGCGGTGCTTGGCATTGCGTTTTCGCTCTGCTACTTTACAGGGAAGCGATTTGAATTGTTGTTTCCCTTGACCAATCTTTTGGTGATCGCGGTTCTGTATACCTTTGGCTTAATGGGGATTCTGTACTGTGGTGGCATCCTGCTTCTGATTACCGCCGCGGCGTTGCTTTGCGCTGTGGCGGTTCTTTCGGTCAAAAGACGGAGCACTTCCTTTTTGGAAATCTTCAAAGAGCCGTCGATTATCATTTTTCTGACCTTTGCCGTTTTTCAGTACGTCGCTCTGTTTTTTATGCGAGTGGTTGGCTGGGACGAGCTGACTCATTGGGGTTTGGTGGTCAAAAATATGTTCTATTCACGGGATTTCGGCGGCGGCGCAGCAGCGACCACCATGTTCAAGGGATATCCCGTGGGAACCTCGCTCTATCTTTATTTCTTTGAGATGTTTGGCGAGCTTTTCCGCCCCGCGTATCTTTTTATGGCAATGAATCTGATGAATATCGGCTTTTTATTGCCCGTGATTGCAAGGTGCAAGGGCTTGCGTCAAAAGACCCTTGGAACGCTTCTGATCCTCTCCTGCGCGCTCTTGTTTAACGTCAAGATGTATTTTTCCATTTGGAACGATATGCTGCTGTCGGTTCTGTTTGGCTATATTCTGATCTCTTATTTCTGTTTTGATAAGGGAAGAATATCGCTCATGCAGATCCTCTCGGTCTCCTTGGGCGCCTTTGCGCTGACGGCTTCCAAATCCACGGGGCTTGCCTTTGTGTTGTTTGCCTTCGTGCTGATTGCGGTAGACGTTCTTTTGCGCATGAAGCGCGAAAAAAAGACGGTCCTTCGCGGAATCGTTTTTCTTTCGGTGTTCCTGTTTGCCGTTTTACTGTCAAAGTTCTCTTGGAATCTCTATCTGAATGCCAACGGGCTGGGAGAGGCATGGGACACCAATCGCCTGACGCTTTCCGGAATTTGGGAGTATCTGACGCATCCCAATGCGTTTCAAAGGACGGTGACGGGGAACTTCTGGCTGGAATTCTTATTGCCCTTCCGTTCAAGGAGCAATGACGTTGCTACACCGATTCCGTATTTGATCGATCTGTTGCTATTCGGGCTTTTGCTTCGTCTATTGTACCGACGCACGGGGGAGAAGAGAAGGATCGTGGCACTGGGCATCGGTATTTACGCTACCTTTTTCGTCTACGTTCTGTCCATGCTGATTTCCTTCCTCTTTACCTTTTCCACCGAGGAAGCACTGCTTCTGACCAGCTACGTACGTTACCTGAACACCTTTGTGGTGGCGATCTTCCTGCTTCTGATCTCTATGTGGATCGCATCCTGGCGGCAGACCGAGGAGGAAGAAACAAGTCAAAGTCTGCTCCGTGGAATCGTTGGCGGAATCGTTGCGATTTCGGTGATTGTTTGCATGATTTTGGGACCCTTGATGGATAAGATCATGCAGCCTTACGAGGTGTTTTCGGAGACAGTGGAGTGCT
Source organism: Oscillospiraceae bacterium (assembly GCA_015064315.1). Lineage (GTDB taxonomy): Bacteria > Bacillota > Clostridia > Oscillospirales > CAG-272 > UMGS1865. Next base: position 10,026 of record SVSL01000069.1, on the reverse strand, counting down.
TGGATGAGGGTGAGAGCATTTATGCCGTCAGCATCGGGCACGACGGATATTTGAAGGATTATCTGCATTTCCGCTTTCTGGCAACGCCCCTTGATTGCAGCGGCCTCAAGGTTGGCGGATCCCCCTATATCGGGGACACGTGGAGCTATACCATGACGGCAGAGGATACCCAAAACGCCATTCGGGACGGCGGATATACCATTGTTTATATCCATCGCTTTGACAATGCCTTCCTGTCACAGTGCGGCTCGCTTTTTGCCGATCCCGTGGAGGAATATACCTTTTATCGCTTCAACGCCGATGAGAAATTGGTGGCTTGTGATCCGCGGTATGAAAATCATTAAAATCATTTTTTGAAAGCTTCCTTTTGTAAAGGAAGCTTTTTTTATGGAAAGAACGCGAGCAGAGCGAGTGGGGGAAGGGGGGACCCCTTCATTTATCCGGGGAATTTATAAAATTTCAAAAAAATTCAGGATTAACAAAACGCAAACGTTTCACAAAACAATCAAAAACAAACGCCCTGTATAATACAGTCACAAAATCAAAACGGACACAGAAAGAGGTAATTGATAATGAACAGAAACGATCAGCAGTTTATGGCACAGAAAATTCGCGCGCAGTACATGGAAAAGACTCCCTCGGAGCTTGATGAGCTTCGCGAGCTGGATGCCAAGGTAAAGCGTCCCGCAACCGTCTTTGCATGCGTATTTGGAAGCATTTCCGCCATCATCATGGGCGCGGGCATGAGCCTTGTGATGACCGACATTGGGGAGATGATCGGCATGACAAGCACCATGGCTCCGGGGATTGCAATCGGTTGTGTGGGTATGATCATGGCATTTTTGACCTATCCCATCTATGGAGCGATCCTTAACAACCGAAAAAGAAAATACAGCGCCCGTATCCTCAAGCTCAGCGACAAAATTATGAATCAGTAATCAAAATAAAAACAAGAAGGAGAATTTTACAATGGGAATCAAAGCATTTTTCGGCAAGGCATTTGATGATATGAAGGAAAGCGCCAAGGCACAGGCTAAAGCACAGTGAGAAGAAGCAAAGGCATCTCCCGCCAAAAGACAGGCAAAAATGCAGGAAGAGCGTGATGCTTAGATTGCGGCGGCGAACCAACGCAAGGCGGAAGCCGATGCTCGTATCGATGCAGCAAAGAAACAATAAAAAAGCATAAACAACGTAAGCGAGACGCGAAAAATGCGGCTCGCTTACGTTTTTTTGAAAAAAGTCGAAAACACAAACAAAACTTTAACATTTCTATGTTATACTATATCTGTAAAATCCAAAAATCTTCCTTGGAGGATGAAAATATGTTCAAAATTTTAATTGTGGAGGATGACAGAGACCTGAACCGCAGCGTTTGCTCGTTTCTCAATAACTCGGGATACGAAGCGATCGGTTGTCTGGATGCCGAAAGTGCCTATGACGAGATGTATAAGAACACCTTTGATCTTATCGCATCGGATATTATGATGCCGAATATCGACGGCTTTGAGTTTGCCAAAACCGTCCGTTCACTCAATAACGACATTCCCATCCTGTTTATGACTGCCCGTGACGATTTCGCGTCCAAGCAAAGAGGCTTTCGCATTGGCATCGACGATTATATGACCAAGCCCATCGACCTTGACGAGCTTTTCTTGCGCATCGGCGCGCTTTTGCGCCGTTCCAAGATCGCGTCCAGCCGTCGTCTTGAGGTTGGTAATTTCGTGATGGATGCAGACGAGAGAAGTGCAACGCTGAACGGGGAAGAGATTTCTCTTACGGCAAGAGAATTCGACCTTCTTTACAAGCTATTGTCCTATCCCAAAAAGACCTTTACCCGCACCCAGCTGATGGATGAGTTTTGGGACGTGGATACGCAAACGAGCACGAGAACGGTGGACGTGTATATGACCAAGCTCCGCGCAAAGCTCTCGGAATGCGACGCTTTTGAAATTCAGACCGTTCACGGACTCGGCTATAAGGCGGTGATCAAATGAAAAAGCCGACCTTTCGCAGAGTAATTCAGGAGTTCAGCAGCTTTCTTTTATTCTTTCTGTCGGTAGGCTTTGTGGTCTCCTGCTGTATGATGCTCTTTCTCAAAGTATTGTCAAAGGAAATGGGGCTCGTTTACACGACAGATAATATCGCCGAGGCGGCAAAGATCACCTTTCTCAACGTGGTGATCATCACCGTTCTTTTCAAAACCGCTGATTTTATCCGAAGAAAAATCATGGTGGATAAACCCGTGAAAATGATCACGGACACCGCCGAAAAGATTATGAACGGCGATTTTTCTGCCCGTGTGAGACGTATGAACGGCTCGGGAATGGAGGGCTTTCATCAGATCGGTGAGTCGATCAACGCGATGGCTGAGGAGCTTTCGGGCGTGGAAACGCTGCGTACCGATTTTATCGCCAACGTCTCCCATGAGATGAAAACACCGCTTGCTGTCATGCAGAATTACGGCACGCTTTTGCAGACTCCGGATCTCTCCGAAGAAACGCGCATCGAGTACGCCAAGGCAATTACCGATGCCTCGCGCCGTCTTGCCGATATGATGACGAACATTCTCAAGCTCAATCGACTTGAAAATCAGCAGATCTATCCGAACCCCACCACCTTCGACCTTGGCGAGCAGCTTTGCGAGAGCCTTTTGCAGTATGAAAGCACGTGGGAGCGAAAGAATATCGAGATCGAAACCCATATTGCCGAGAACGTACGCGTTTGCGCCGACGCCGAGCTTTTGTCGCTGGTGTGGAACAATCTTTTCTCCAATGCCTTCAAATTTACAGAGGACGGCGGCAAGGTCACGCTTACGCTTACCGCGGATCAAACGTACGCTACCGTAAAGGTGACCGACACGGGATGCGGAATGAGTGCCGAGGTTGGCTCGCATATTTTTGAAAAGTTCTATCAAGGTGACACCTCTCATGCAACGCAGGGTAACGGACTTGGATTACCTCTTGTGAAAAGAGTGGTTGACATTCTGCAAGGCGAGATCGGCGTTGAGAGTGCCGTCGGTATTGGAACAACCTTTACGGTTAGGATCAGGAGGGATCATGATGGACCCAAAGAAGCTCGGTAAAGCCCTGCTGTTTCCGCATATTGCAATCATGATTTTTCTTGTTCCCATAGCAACCGTTCTGCTTGTCGGCTCCATGGTGTTTATCGGAACGGATTCTCCGGTAGCCATCGTGTCTTACGTGATAGCGGCGTACACGTTAACGGTCTGGTGCTTCAAAATTCCGTATTTGATCAAGCTTTTCAAGACCTTTAAGAACGAAAACCAATATGCCAGAAAATGGCGGGAGGATGCCAGACTGCGCGTAAACGTGTCGCTCTACGGCGCGCTTGCATGGAATGCCTTGTACGGAATCCTTCAGCTTTGGCTTGGATTTTACCACCGTACCTTTTGGTTCTACTCCCTCGGCGCGTACTATATCTGCCTGTGTGTAATGCGCTTCTTTTTGGTATGGCACACAAGGAAATATGCATCCGGGGAGAGAATGCAAGCCGAACTCAAAAAATACCGCGCCTGCGGTATCGTATTCCTTATGATGAATCTCACGCTTGCGATGATCATCTTCTTTATGGTCTATTGGAACAGAACCTTCGAGCATCACATGATCACGGCAATCGCTATGGCGGCGTACACGTTTACGGCGCTTACCACGGCAATTATCAACGTGATCAAATACAGGAAATATAACAGTCCTGTCTACTCGGCATCCAAGGCGATCAGCCTTGCGGCGGCACTCGTATCTATGCTTACCCTTGAATCCACCATGCTCACCACGTTCGGTGAGGAAACCATGACCGTAATAAAACAAAAATGGCTGCTTGGCGCAACGGGTGTGGCAATTTCCGTGCTCATTGTGGCTACGGCAATTTATATGATCGTAGTTGGAACGAAAAAACTGAAACAATTAAAATCAGAGGTTGAAAATGGAAAATAACAATCAAGAACAAAACGGATTTACTTACATCTACTCCGCAAAGGAGCAGGCGGATCTGAAGCGCATCCGGGCTAAATACACCGCCCCCACCGAGGACGAGGACAAAATAGCGCGTCTGCGCCGCCTTGACGCAAGTGTGACGAATACGGCTCAAGCGGTTGCACTTGTGTTTGGCGTGATCGGAACGCTCATTCTCGGATGCGGAATGAGTTTTTGCATGACCGATATTGGAGAGTTGCTTGGCTTTTTTGAAAACACGAGCATGATGATTGGGATTTTGGTTGGTATTGTTGGCGGAATTCTTGCAAGCCTTGCATATCCCATCTATAATGCCATCGTCAAGGCAAAGCGTAAGAAGCTTGCCCCCGAGATTATTCGTCTGACCGACGAGCTGATGAAATAAACGTCTTTGGGGCAGGGAATCCGAACCCAAACGCGCGGTCAAATGAAGTCAAGAGCGATAGAAGGATCTACCGCGCGTTAAGCAAAATTCACAAGATGAATTTTGCAGGCTTCTTTCAATGGAATCTGAACCCAAGCGTGCGCAGATATCAAAATTTTATGCTTTGGATGTATGCGCACGCTCTGGCACAAGCCGCAAGCGGCTTGTGCAGGGTACTCATCTTTTAGCAGCTCATCTCCACCAAAGATAAACGGCTCAAGGCAAATGCCTTGAGCCGTTTATCTTTGGTGGAGATGAGGGGAATCGAACCCCTGTCCGAAAACCTATTCCTATAACCTTCTTCGTGGGCAGTCTGTTATTTAAAATTCCCCTTGGAAAGCGCGAACAGACACGCTATCTCCTCGGGTAGCCCTTTTTTGCATGATCGGCTCAAGAGCGAACCACCGATGCATGTTCACCACTCAAATGACGCTCAGTCCGATGCCGTGGTACTCATCGGAGGAACGGGTGACCCGCAGGTCACGGCACTGCTAAGCTTTACGCCAAAAGGCGCAAAACTTAGGCAGCCATAGCAACAGTATTGTTGTCGTTTATTTTTTCAGTTGGGCAGTTTACGAGTTTACCCGGCTCGCCACGCTTATCATAGTGCAAAATCCCCGTCGAAACCATTGCACCCCCATAGCACCTTATATTATACCGCAAAAGCAGGAATTTGTCAACTGTAACTTTTCGACATTTTTTATCGCCGCAAGGGCATTTTTTTCATCTTTTTTGAAAAATCACTTGACAATTCTGTTGCCGTATGGTACAATATACACAGAAATCTTTTAAGGAGATAAGGAATATGAAAAAGCTTTTGGTATTTTTGGTATGCCTTTTGTGCTTGACTCTTTGTATTGTAGCTTGCGGCAAAAAGAACGGTAACTCCGATGAATCCACCGAGCCCGCGGGAACCGGTGATATTGATTGGACCGATTTGGCTTCCGGTACTAACGGTACTGACGGTACTAACGGTACTACCGGTGGAATAGACGGACCTGTACACACCTATGATATCGATGAGGATACTGCTGAGGGTTTTGGTCCTATGCAGCCCTTTAACTAATTCATCTTTGTTATTTTCACTCTTACATAAACTAAAAGCATCCCGATCGCGTGCCCACGATCGGGATGCTTTTTTCTTTACACATGACTTGACAGATGTCTTGCCTTGTGTTATAATAGAGATATCAAACAGAAGGGAGCTTTTTATGAACGGAGAGGATCGAAGAAAAGAGCTGGTAAAGCTATTGCACAGCGAAGAAAAAGCACTGTCGGGGGGAGCACTTGCAAGGAGATTCGAGGTATCCCGTCAGGTGATCGTGCAGGATATTGCCTTGCTCAAGGCCGAGGGATACGACATCATTTCCACCCATTACGGCTATGTGATGCAAAAATCTCTTTTGGCAATGCGCACCTTTAAGGTCAAGCATACGTCCGCTCAAACCGAGGAGGAGCTATCCCTCATTGTTTCTCTTGGAGGAACCGTGGAAAACGTCTTTGTGTGGCACAAGGTATACGGAAAGATCGAGGCAAAGCTCCACATCTTTTCGCCGCTTCACATCAAGCAGTTTATTGAGGGAGTCCGAACAGGAGCCTCGGTGGAGCTGATGCACATCACGGGAGGCTATCATTACCATACGGTCTTGGCAGAATCCGAGGAGATCCTCGACCGCATTGGCAGGGCATTGGAGGAGCATTCATTTCTTGTGCCCGAAATATAATCGGCAACGTCAATTCTTGTTCCTATACTTATCCTTTGATGAGAATAGAATGAAGTAAAAAAATGACATTTTTATGAAAAAAACATTGACAATCTATGGACTTTGTGCTATAATGGGATAAAGAGGATCTAAAACCCTCAAAAACAATGAAAAGGAGACTTTATTATGAAAAAATTACTTTGTTTACTGCTCGCCTTGACCATGCTCATGGGCTCTTTGTTCGTTCTCAGCGCTTGCGATGAGAAGGACAAGGATAAGGATAAGGAAGAAGAAAAGTCCGAGGTTGCCGCTCCCGAGGTTCCTGCTGGCTACAAGCTCTATGAGAATGACTACGTCTATTTCGTATATCCCGAAAACTGGGAGACGCGCGATATGAGTGGTATTACCGTGTTGGTAGATGCTACTACCGGCAATAACATTACTCTTGCTTACGAGCCCAAGTCCGATCTTTATAAAACCATGGATCTGGAAAAGTTCAATAACACCTTTGTTCCGATCTGGAAGCAGCAGGGTATGAACGTTTCGAATGTTCAGATCACCAATTCCATCGAAAATTCTTTGGGCTATGAAATTTCCAAGCTTGCCTTCAATGCGACCCAGAGCGGTCAGAAAATGAAGCAGGAAATGTACATCATTCCCTCCGGCAGCTACAACTACGTTGTCAACGTTACCCAGGTCGTTGGTAAGGAAGTAAAGGGACTTTCCGAGACCGTGTTCAACTCTTTGACACCTAAGCAGTAATCCGTAGCTTTGCCCTTCAGAAGACTTGCGGTGCGAGAAAGGGGTACTCTATCATGAAAAAATTACTTTGCGTATTGCTTGCCATGACCATGCTTGTTGGTTCGCTGTTTATCTTCTGCTCGTGTGATGAAAAGGACAAGAAGAAGGATAAAGAGACCACGGACGAGGTTAAAGAGGTCGAAGTTCCCGCTCCTCCCAAGGGATATTCGCTGTATGAGGACGAATACGTTGCCTTTGTTTATCCCACGGGCTGGAAGGAAAGGGATATGCCCAATGGAATTGGCGGTTCTATGTTTCAGGATCTCTTAACAGGCAACAACGTTTCTTTTGCGGTTGAGGTCAAATCCGATCTTTACAAAACGATGACGGTTGAAACCTTCAATTCCATGATCAAGCCCAGCCTTGATGCACAGAACATGAGCGTTTCCAACGTCAAGATCGAACAGGTTAAGAACAAGCTTGGATTTGAAATTACCAAGATCTCCTACTCTGCCACCGGCAAGGGTGTAACGGTGAAACAGGTTATTTTTGTAATTCCCTCGGGATCCTACAATTACGCAATTTACGTAACCGAAGCCAAGAAGGTTGATGGCTTGCTTGATACCGTCTTTGAGTCCTTGGTTGCAAAGAAATAATAAAAATCATCCCGGAATCGGCTCTTTTGAGCCGATTCCGCTCTTTTTTTGTGCTTTTTTAAGGGGAACTTCTTGACGGGTTTTCTGATTTGTGCTATAATAATATGAATCATTTTTTGGAGGGTAGGGCTATGAAGATTATCGATCTGTTAAAAAAGGAGACACTGTCGCTTTCTTTTGAGGTGTTTCCACCCAAAACCGAAACGGCTTTTGAAAGTGTGAAATACGCCACCGAGGAGATTGCCAGGCTTCACCCTGCCTTTATGAGTGTGACCTATGGAGCGGGAGGCGGAACCAGCCGATACACGCTGGAGATCGCCAGGAACATCAAGGCGGCTTACGGCGTTCCCACCTTGGCGCATCTGACCTGTGTTTCCTCCACCAAGGAGACAGTACGGGAAAAGATCAAGGCGATCAAGGAGGCAGGGATTGAAAACGTCATGGCGCTCAGAGGCGATATTCCCAAGGAGCTGGAAGGAGCTGACCGGTCGGCTTGGGATTACCGTTACGCCATTGATCTGGTCAGAGAATTAAAGGAAGCCAACCCCGACTTCTGCATTGGCGGTGCTTGCTATCCCGAGATCCATCCCGAAAGCGTCAATCAGCGCGAGGATCTTGCAAGACTCAAGGAAAAGGTGGATGCGGGGTGCGATTTTCTGACCACCCAGATGTTTTTTGACAACAATCTGTTGTATAATTTCCTTTATAAGATTCGCGAGGCGGGGATCACGGTGCCCATCATTCCCGGCATCATGCCCATTACCAATGCCAATCAGGTAGAGAGAGCCGTCAAGCTTTCGGGCTCCTTCATGCCTCAGCGCTTCAAGAGTCTGGTGGATAAATTCGGCTCAGCACCCGACGCTATGAAGCAGGCGGGAATCGCGTACGCCACCGATCAGATCATCGATCTGTACGCCAACGGCATTACCAACGTTCACGTTTATTCCATGAATAAGCCCGACGTTGCCGAGAAGATTCAGGCAAATCTTTCGGATATTCTTGGAAAGTGATCAGGAGCATACTATGAATTTCAGAGAATACTTAAAAGAGCATATCGTCATTTTGGACGGCGGCATGGGAACCCTTCTGCAAGCCGCAGGACTTTTGCCGGGCGAGCATCCCGAACGGTGGAATCTGACGCATCCCGAAGAGATCGTGCGGATTCAAAAGACATATTTTGATGCGGGAAGCAACGTGGTTGCCACCAACACCTTTGGTGCCAATATTCTGCGCTTTTCCGAGGATGAGCTGGAGCAGATCGTTGCGACGGCAATTCAAAACGCCAAGCAGGCAAGGGACGCGAGCGCGGGAACACAGAAAAAATTCATCGCTCTGGATCTTGGTCCCACGGGAAAGCTTTTGCGTCCCTTGGGAGACCTTGATTTTGAGGATGCGGTGGAGATTTTTGCCAAGACCGTAAGGCTTGGTGTCAAGTACGGCGTTGATCTGATTGTGATCGAAACCATGAACGATTGCTACGAGACCAAGGCTGCACTGTTGGCGGCAAAGGAGAACAGTGCGCTTCCCGTGATTGTTACCAATGCTTACGGAGCGGATGGAAAGCTGATGACCGGTGCAACGCCTTCTGCCATGGTTGCGCTTTTGGAGGGCATGGGTGCCGATGCCATTGGCGCCAACTGCTCCCTGGGACCTGTTCAGCTGCGCGGCGTTGCCAAGGAATTGCTTGCCGTTGCTTCGGTTCCCGTGGTCATGAAGCCCAATGCAGGGCTTCCCGTATCGGTGGACGGAAAAACGGTTTTCAACGTGGATGCAAAGTCCTTTGCAGAGGAGGTTGCTTCCATGGTCAGGGAGGGTGTGCGCGTGGTAGGCGGCTGCTGCGGAACCACTCCGGAATACATTCGTGCGCTGACAGAAGCGATCAAGGGAATCTCTCCCGTTCCGCTGACAGAAAAGAATACCACGGTGATTTCCTCCTATACCCACGCGGTAACCTTTGGGGAATCTCCGATTCTGATTGGCGAGCGCATCAATCCCACCGGCAAAAAGCGCTTCAAGCAGGCGTTGCTTGAAAACGATATGGACTATATTCTTTCCGAGGGGATCCATCAAGAAGAAAAGGGCGTTCACGTGCTTGACGTCAACGTGGGATTGCCCGATATTGACGAAGCTGAAATGCTGACACGAAGCGTGCAGGAGCTTCAGGCGGTCATCAATCTGCCTCTGCAAATCGACACGGCAAATCCCATCGCCATGGAGCGCGCTTTGCGCCGCTATAACGGAAAGGCAATGATCAACTCGGTCAGCGGCAAGCGCGAGAGCATGGATGCGATTTTCCCCTTGGTGAAGAAATACGGCGGTGTGGTGGTGGCTTTGACTCTTGACGAGGACGGAATCCCCACAACGGTAGAGGGAAGAATGGAGATTGCCAAAAAGATCCTGCAGGTCGCAGACAAGTACGGCGTTGATAAAAAGGATATTATCTTTGATACGCTTGCCATGACGGTGAGCGCGGATCATTTTTCTGCCATCACCACGCTGGGAGCGCTTCGAAGGATCCGTGAGGTGCTGGG